>JANXGZ010000218.1 GCA_024958995.1 Methylococcales bacterium
AGAGGGCCATCGTGCCGAAGGGTAATGCGCCTAGGAAAAAGCTGGACGGGGTCGAGGTGGTCGGGGTTGCCCAGTTGTCCGAGGCGATCGATTCTATCTAGTTAACCAGATGGGGTGCCTCTGGCTTGCTACCCCCCATCCCGGCCGTTAGTCTGGTCAGTCGCCCTGGTTCTGCGGTGCGTAAAACTTCACCATTTGTACCGCGTGCTCATCTACCTCCAGAATCTCCATACGGTATCCGAACAGAACCAGACTGGTTTCGCGAACAGGTATCGTTTCCAGGAATTCGATGATCAACCCGTTCAGGGTCTTTGGTCCTTCGGTGGGCAATGACCAACCGGTCAACCGGTTCAGGTCCCTCAGGGTGACGCTTGCATCAACCAGATAGCTGCCATCCTTTTGTATCCGGACATCGGAGGGGCTGGTAATGATTCCACCAACAATTTCTTGCAGAAGGTCCTCCAACGTTACCACTCCCTGCACTTCACCGTACTCATCGACCACCAGGCCCATTCGGTTTTTCTCGGTCTTGAAATTCATGAGCTGACTGTGAAGGGGGGTGCTCTCAGGGATGAAGTAGGTTTTGTTGAGGGCGCGGTACAACCATTTTTTGTCCAGGTTTTCGTCGTTGATGCGGGGCAGGACCTTGCGCAGGTGCAGGATGCCGATGACCCGATCGATGCTCTTCTTGTAGACCGGTATTCGGGTATGCGGGCTGGTCTTGATCTGGGCCACCAGTTCGTCCAGAGGGGCGCCGATGTCCAGACCCACGATCTCGTTGCGCGGGACCATAACATCTTCCACGGTTGCCGTTTCCAGGTCGAGGATTCCTACCAGCATGTTCTGATATCTTTCCGGTAGCAGCGAGTCGGTGTTGCTGACGATGGTACGTAGTTCTTCCTTGCTCAGAATGTTGCTTCGCTGTTGGCTCGGGTCGCAGCGGAAAATCTTCAGAACCAGGTTCGAAATTGTATTGATTACCCAGACCACCGGATAGGCCAACCTGAGCAGGCAAATGAATACCCAGGAAGCCGGGAATGCAAGTCGTTCGGGGTGCATGGCGGCCATGGTCTTCGGCGCGACTTCGGCGAAGATCAGGATGACCAGCGTCAGTATACCTGCTCCTACGGCAATGCTGGCTTCTCCGCCCAGCCTGATTGCGATAACCGTGGTTAGGGAGGAGGCGAGAATGTTGACGAAATTGTTTCCGAGTAAGATGAGCCCGATCAGCCGGTCCGGACGCTGGAGAAGTTTTTGAGCCCGGAGCGCCCCTCGATGTCCTTCCTTGACCAGATGTTGAAGGCGGTACCTGTTCAGGGTCATTAACGCTGTTTCGGATCCCGAGAAAAAAGCGGACAGTACGATCAGTACCCCCAGGGCCCAGAAAAGCATACTCAGCGGAACCTGGCTTAAGGATTCAGGAATGGTTAACTCCGGTAGTTACGATAGACGGATTTCTAAGGCGAAGAAGGGCTAATGTCAAGTCGCTTGTCTGGAGGAATGCAGGTTGATTTTGAAAATGGGTTAATAAACAGGCTCATCGCGACAATCTGCGGCTTTGCCTTAAGCTGGATGCCAGGCTGCCGATTTGTTGAATTGGCGGACAGCACCTTCTGTGCATGGCGTCAGTGGGTATTGGCAAAAGCTTAACCCTGCGGGCACCCTTCTGATACGATTCCCGTCTTTCCGTCCTGTACACCGTGGATCTGTAACCTGTTGACCGAGCCATCTACAGCTGAAAACCTGCCGGTATTGTATAGCTTCCGCCGATGCCCCTATGCCATCCGGGCGCGCATGGCGATTGCCTGTGCCGGCCTTACCGTGGAGCTTCGCGAGGTGCTTCTGAGAACCAAGCCGGAAACGATGCTCGAGATTTCTCCCAAGGGTACGGTACCGGTACTGCAGTTGGCCGGAGGGCAGGTTATCGATGAAAGTATCGAGATCATGCGCTGGGCGCTTTCATTTTCTGACCCGGATGGGTGGCTCGAAGCCTCTGCCGGTTGCGAAGGCGATACGGCAGAGCTGGTTGTTTGGAATGATGGCGGTTTCAAGCATTACCTGGATCGTTACAAATATGCGGATCGTTTTCCGGAAAACGATCGCGATTTCTATCGAGGCCTGGCAGAACCTTTTTTGTTGGAACTGGAATGCCGATTAAGTTCTAACTTCTATCTTTGCGGCTCCCGTTTGTCATTCACCGATGTAGCAATTTTCCCCTTTGTCAGGCAGTTTGCCGGGGTTGACAGGGTTTGGTTCGACGGGTCCCGGTACAGAGCCGTCCGGACCTGGCTACAGGGGTTAATCGATTCCCCGTTGTTTGAATGTGTCATGCAGACATACCCGCTGTGGAGCCCCGCGTCGTTCAGGACACTGATGGGTATAAAACAGGAGCCAGAGACTCCACGGGCCAGTTGACCTGGAGAGTTGATCATGAGATCCATGACGGCGATAGGGAACGAGCCTTCTTGAGCTGCTTGTGTTTTTCTTATAGAATGCCCTGTTCCATTTAACTCCTTGCTTTACCGGGCACTGTTTCAACACAGGTTACTGGGAAGCTTACATCCGAGAGGGGAAATATGCGTCATTATGAAATAGTTATTCTGATTCATCCTGACCAGAGTGGTCAGGTCACGGGGATGGTTGATCGTTACCGAACACTGATTGAGGCGAGCTCTGGTTCCGTTCATCGCTATGAAGACTGGGGTCGTCGCCAATTGGAATACCCCATCAAGAAAATTCACAAGGCGCATTACGTGCTGATGAATATCGAGTGTAGCGATGAAGTGTTGGCCGAACTCGAAAGTGGATTCCGCTTCAACGATGCGGTTCTGCGTAACCTGATCCTTCGCAAGGATGAAGCGGTTACCGGTCCGTCACCGATGATGAAGGACATCGAAACCGAAGTGCAGGCCAAGGCCAAGACGGCCTCCGCCGATGTAACTGAAGACACCAAAGCGCCGGCCAAGACCAAGACAGCCTCCGACGATGCAACTGAAGACACCAAGGCGCCGGATGCGTCAACTGATGTCAAGGATGCCGAAACCGGCAAAACTGAAAACCAGGAAAATGAGTAACACCGAGTTTTCCGTTTAACATTTCGAGCAATCAAAAGAGGCAATATCATGGCACGCCATTTCAAACGCAAAAAATTCTGCCGGTTTTCGTCCGGTGGGACCACGGAAATCGACTACAAAGACCTGGAAATGCTGAACGACTTTGTTTCAGAAACCGGCAAGATCGTACCCAGCCGTATTACCGGAACCGGGGCTCGTTATCAACGCCAGTTGACGACGGCGATCAAGCAGGCGCGTTTTCTTGCGCTCATCCCGTACTGCGATGCGCACAAGAAATAAATGACCTGACGTCATAACCTTGCTTGGGGATACGTTTTGCGCGTTCTTGCAACCTATATTATGCGCGGTCGAATGCAGGCGGTGGTGGTTGTTGCTGTGTTCATGCTGCTATCGTTCGTGCTGCCCCCGCTTAGCATTCTGAGTGCTTCTGCTGTCTCTCTGGTCAGCCTCCGTGGAGGCCAGCGCGAGGGGATGATTACCATTATGGGTGCGGCTCTAGCCGTGGGAATCCTTGGCCAGGGCCTGCTGGATTCTTCCGGTTTTGTGGTTGCCTACGCCTTGGGGTTTTGGTTCCCGGTGTGGATCTTCGCGGTTCTGCTGAGGGTATCGGGTCAACTCTGCTTTACCCTGGAAATCGGACTGGGACTGGGACTGGTCGCGATTGTCGCAATCTATCTTTTTGGTTCGGATCCTGCCGTCCTGTGGCAGGAACGGCTTGGCATGATCTTGGAGCCACTTGCGACCAATCCGCCTCCTGGGGTCGAACTCGGACAGATCGAAACCAGTATTCAGGCGATTTCGCATTACATGACCGGAATCTTGGTTACGGGTGCGATCGTCTCTCTGGTTTTGGCTATGCTGTTGGGAAGATGGTGGCAGGCCATGCTGTACAACCCCGGTGGTTTTAGGGAGGAATTCCTCTCTTTGAGGCCTCGTTCATCGGTAGCTTACATTTTTCTCGGTGTTTTTCTGCTGGCTGGCATGGAAAATGGCCTGCTTAGTGAGGGGATGCGAAACGCTTGCATTCTCGGGTTCTTTTTCTACTTGATTATTGGTGTTTCGGTGGTGCATGTTCTGATTTCCGCGACTCGAATGAAAGGTGTTCTGTTACCGGCCATATATATTCTGATGTTCTTTGTTCCGTGGGCATTGTTACCCGTTGCTCTGGCGGGGTATACGGATGCGTGGGTGAACTGGCGAGGCAGGGTGTTGGCTAACTAAACTAAAGAAGGCCGTTCGGAGCGTCTCGATACCAAGGTCTGAACAGCCGTTATTACTTGAGGTAAATAACAATGGAATTAATTTTACTGGAAAAAATCTCCAATCTGGGTGTTCTAGGCGACCAGGTTACCGTTAAATCTGGATACGGTCGCAACTTCCTGATCCCGACGGGCAAGGCAGTTCTGGCGACTCCGGAGAAACTGGCTGAGGTTGAACAGCGCCGGGCAGAACTGGAATCTAAAGCTGGAGAAGACTTGTCCTTGGCGGAAAAACGCCGTGACAGCATCGAGGAGCTTGCCATCAGCATTACCCAGAAAGCCGGGGAAGAAGGCAAGCTGTTCGGGTCGGTCGGAACGGCCGATATTGTAGAAGCCGTAAGCGAGGCAGGGGTTCCTCTGGAAAAATCGGAAATCAGGCTCAGCACTGGTGCATTGCGGCATACGGGTGATTTCGAGATTGATGTGCAGCTACATACCGATGTCGTAGCGAAACTGAAGCTATCGATCGTCGCCGAGTAGCCAGGCAGTCGATGACGGGGGATCGCGCTCGATGATTGTTGTAACCGGCGGGGCTGGTTTCATCGGCAGCAATCTGGTACTGGCTCTGAATGCCCGTGGCGAGCGCAATGTCTTGGTAGTGGACAACCTGCAAAACGGAACCAAGTTCCGGAATCTTGTCGGTTGCCAGATCGCTGATTATCTGGACAAAAAGACCTTCATCGATCGCCTTCAGAAAGGCGAATACGATACGCAATCGATTGAGGCGATTTTTCATCAGGGCGCCTGTTCGGCCACCACCGAGTGGGATGGCCGTTACATGATGGCAAACAACTACGAATACTCGAAGATCCTTCTAGAGTATTGTCTGAAACGCGAAATCCGGCTCGTGTATGCTTCCAGTGCGGCGGTCTACGGAGTTGGAACCGTTTTCAGGGAAGATCCCGCGAACGAGACACCGCTGAACGTCTACGGCTACTCGAAATATTGTTTTGATCAGTATGTTCGCGAGAGGCTGGGAGGAATTAGCAGCCAAGTGGTCGGTTTGCGCTACTTCAACGTCTACGGCCCGCGGGAAGCGCACAAGGAAAGCATGGCGAGCGTTGCCTTTCATCTCAACAATCAGTTGCAGGATAGCGGAAAGGTTCGGCTGTTCGAAGGGACTGGCGGTTATGGTGACGGCGAACAACGCCGCGACTTCATTTGCGTAGACGACATTGCCGATGTGAACTTGTGGTTTTATGACCATCCGCAAGTCAGCGGCGTTTTCAACCTCGGGACCGGCCGCAGTCAGCCCTTCAATGATGTAGCCCGTGCCGTTCTTGAGTACCATGGCCATGGCGAATTGGAATATATTGCTTTCCCGGATCACCTCAAGGGTGCCTATCAAAGTTTTACCGAGGCGAACCTGGGTGCGTTGCGGGCGGCCGGCTGCAACCATTCCTTCAAGACTGTGGAAGAAGGTGTCGGGTTGTATATGGAATGGCTTAATTCCTGAGATTACCGGTTTCGGACAAGCGGGCATTTCCCCGTTTGGCACATTGAACATGGCTCCGGTATTGAGTGAACCACTAATGCCTGAACGGCTGAACAATACCGCCATACGATGGCTCAAGCGATCCTCTTTCCCGCCGGTTGGGGTTTTCGAAAAACAGATCCGGATCTCTCAGCGGGAGATACATCATGCGTTTTCTGTACAGCCTGATCATTAGCCTGATCAGCCCCGTTTTCTTCTTTCGCCTGCTTTACCGGTCGATCTGGAATTCCGATTATCGCCGGCGATGGTTAGAACGTCTTGCCCTCTACCGGGGAAAGACGGAAACTGGGGTTATCTGGTTCCACGCGGTTTCGTTTGGTGAAGTGGAAGCAGTGTTTCCACTGATTCTCGAAACCCGAAACTGCTACCCGGTTTATTCGGTCCTAGTGACTACGACAACCATTACCGGTTCAGACCGAGTTAGGTCCGTCTTGGGTGATGCCGTTCAACATGTTTACCTTCCTTTTGATCTGCCCGGGGCCGGGCAGCGATTTCTGCGGCGCTTCAAACCGGTACTGGGGGTGTTGATGGAAACTGAAATCTGGCCCAATCTCTACCGCGCATGCGGCGATGAACGGATACCCCTAGCGATCATCAACGGCCGTCTCTCGGAACGATCAGCCCGTGGTTACGGCAGGTTGAGACATCTTACAACGGATACTCTGCAGCATGTTTCGATGATCGCGGCCCAGACCTCGGAGGATGGTCAACGCTTTGTCGAGATCGGTGCTAGACCGGAAACAATATCGGTGATGGGTAACATCAAGTTCGATTATCGTGTACCTGGAGGTTTGGCAGAAGGGGGTGCGGTTCTACGTCGGCAACTGTTCGGTAGCCGGCCGGTCTGGATCGCTGCAAGCACTCACAAGGGGGAGGAAGAACAGGTTCTGGATGCTCTTGAAAGCGTTAGGTTGGTCGTTCGGGATTTGATCCTAGTTCTGGTTCCCCGCCATCCCGAGCGCTTTTCCGGCGTTGCGTCGATTTGTGAACAACGAGGTTTCGAACTAGTTCGGCGTAGTGACGACCGTGCCTGCAGCGGTTCCACGTGTGTTTTTCTGCTGGACGCGATGGGTGAACTGAAACAGTTTTATGCGACGGCTGATCTCGCCTACATTGGCGGGAGCCTAGTCAAAAAAGGCGGGCAAAATCCACTGGAGGCGTGTGCTCTTGGTGTTCCGACGATTTTCGGTCCACATGTGTTTAACTTCAGGAAGATTGCGGCCTCCCTGGTCGAAGTGGGTGCGGCCATTCAGGTGGCGGACAGCAAGGTACTTGGACTGCAGTGTATCCGCCTGCTCGAGGATACAGACTGCCGTGTCTCAATGGGGAAAGCTGGCCGTACTTTCGTCGCAAGCAACCGTGGTGCTGTCCACAAAGTTATGGAACTGCTCGGTAGTCACCTGTAACGTCAGGCCGACAGAGCATGGTTTTGATCTGGCTTGCCGTCGCCGGGGATTATTGCCGGGTAGGCGACGTCACATGCAGCAGGAAAGTCACCGGCCCGTCGTTCGTCAGCGAGACCTGCATGTCTTCGCCGAAACAGCCACATTCTGTCTGTTGATGCCTGCATTCCATCAGGCCGACAAACTGTTCGAACATCGAACGGCTCTGTTCGGGTGGTGCCGCTGCGCTGAAGCCGGGACGATTTCCATTTCGGGTATCTGCAGCCAGCGTAAATTGCGGAACCAGCAGCAAGTCGCCGCCGATATCGCACAGGCTCCGATTCATTTTTTTGTCTTGGTCTGGGAAGATGCGATAGTTCAACAATCGCTCGGCTAATCGCTGCATCTCGGTGTCGGTATCTTGTTTTTCGATGGCGACAAGGGCTAGGATGCCGTAACCGGCCCTGGCCACGGTTTTGCCGCCGACAGTGACTTCCGCGTGTTTCACGCGCTGGATCAATGCGATCATGTTTCCTGTTCAGGTTGCCGACAGCAGACAGGCAGAAAGAAGGTGGTTGCTGGCCCCATGACGACAAGGCTGGTATTGGTTGAGTCGGCCACGAGGAAAATCATCGGACAGTTATAGCATCTGGTCAAGCATGGGGTGGCCGATTCGTTGGGGACAATGCCAGAACCGGAATACCTCCAGGTTTCATTGAACCTGGCCAACGCGGTTTCC
>JANXGZ010000255.1 GCA_024958995.1 Methylococcales bacterium
ACCTGTGTCATCAAAAAGAACGCATTCAATGCACTTGTCGGTGGCTCTGGCGCAGGAAAAAGCACGCTGGCTGATATCTTGCTCGGGCTGCTGGAGCCGGCCGAAGGTGAATTCTCATGTGGGGACGTGAAAATCAATCGGCAAAATTTGAGGTTTTGGCAAGCGCGTATCGGTTATGTCCCGCAATCCATTTTCCTGGTGGATGACACGGTAGAGCGCAATATTGCGTTTGGTATTCCCGAAGACGAGGTTGATCGTGAGCGGGTATTGCAGGCTGCGCGAATGGCGCAACTGGAAGCGGTTTTTCCTGACCTCTCAGAGGGGTTGAAGTCCAAGGTGGGCGAGAGTGGCGCGCGTCTCAGTGGAGGGCAGGTCCAACGAATCGGTATCGCGCGGGCTCTGTACAAGAACCCCGACGTTCTGATTTTTGATGAGGCGACCAGCGCCCTGGATAACGTAACCGAGGCCCAGATAATTTCAGCCATCCGAACGATCTCCAATCAAAAAACGGTGATCATGATTGCTCATCGGCTGTCGACCATCATTGATGCGGAAAATATCATCCTGCTGGAGAAGGGGAGAGTTATGGATCAGGGAAGCTATGACGAGCTCTACGATGCCTCCGCTGAATTTAGGCGATTGGTCAGTGGCGGAAAGGAAGATGCAGGCGCCATGAAGCTGGATTCATAGTTGCTTCGGACCGAGGAGGCCGCGGCCAATGGTCGCTAACAGCGCAATGTGGGAACTGCTGTTGCCGTCGTGGAGGTTCATCCGCTTGAGCGCAAAATCCGAATGTTCGATCGAATTCCAACCGGTCCTGGTTGTGCATGCCGCTGTGTAATGACGACGAACCAAGTCCTGACTCGCACCCGACTCATTGCCGTTGGGGTAACAGAAAATAGGAATGTCTGCCGAAGGTAATTTTCGGAGATCTTCGAGACATCCGACGATTTGGTCGCTTAATACGGCAGCGCTTTTCAGAAGATTCAACCGAAAATGGTTGCGAGTATGTGCGCCAAATTTAATCTGACCATCTTCCGCCATTTCAGCAATTTCCGCGCTGGACAGGATGGCCCGCCGAGCGTGCGTGTCCTCAGTCGAGTTGTTCATTGACTGGGTCTTCATGAGATTGTCGAGAATCGTCTCATCGTCCAGAGACTTGAGGCTGCGAATTATCGGATCCGCATCTTCAGGCGACACTGTTAACCCCTCAGTTAGGATTGCAGTGTTTTGTCCAAGATGAGGCTTCAGCCACTGCAGTTCGGGGCTGTCGTAATTCAGGGACTTGTCCTGAAGCAGCTCGATCACTTTTTCCGGCCAAAAGGTTTCGGGCGTATCGATGAGTTTTGTCACCAAAAAAACAGTGGCGGGAATCCGCTCTCTTTTCAGAACCGGGTAGGCGTACTGAAAGTTATCCTGCCACCCGTCGTCAAACGTGAAGGCGACCGATAGTGGTTTTAGCAGGTGTGAGGAATGGTTCTTCCGGTCGAGCCATTCGTCCAGGTGGATGATGTCGGCGCCAATACGCTTCATATACTGAATGTGGAGGTTTAGTACCTCAGGGGAAACAACCATGCCCGGCTGCTCCAGCTTTCTCTCAGGATGATCAAGGGGAAGCACCCTGTGATAGGTGAGGATCAGGAGTTTGGGACTGCGATTGATCGCGAGCCGGAGTCTTGCTTGAAGCGCGAGCGCCAGGTTAACGAAAAACTTGGCTGACCTTTTTAGGTTTTTTTTGCCTTCCATGTCATTAACCTGGGCTGGTGGTCTAATTGTTATCCTCGCTGTATATTTAAAAGAAGACAAGCATTAAGGAAATCACGGTTCAACGTTGTCACAGGGAAAAGGTGTGAGATGCTTGAAATTGGGTTTTGGGTATCGCTGGTTGGGCTCTGTTTCAGTTACTTTATCTACCCCCTCGTTTTAACTGTCCTGCCTGTCCGCCGGAAAAAGGCCCTACCGGACGTGAAAGGTGCGCCACCAATCAGGAAGGTTTCACTGATTGTTACGGTGCACAATGAGGCCGCGCGTATTCGGGAGAAGATTGAGAACTGCCTTGCACTGGAATACGACAGCCTCGAAATCATCGTTGCGTCCGATGCTTCGGATGATGGAACTGACGATGTGGTCCGTGACTACGGGGATCAAGGGGTAAAACTTGCCCGCGCAGATGCTCGAAAGGGTAAGGAGTACGCTCAGCTGCAGGCGATCAAGGTGGCAAGCGGAGACATCCTGGTTTTTTCCGATGTGGCAACAGCCATCCCGGAAGACGCAATCCGGCGGATGATGAGATATTTTGACGATCCCGAAGTCGGCGCTGTATCCAGTGAAGATCGCTTTCTGGCAAGGGACGGACGCATCGTTGGAGAGGGTGCTTATGTCCGTTATGAAATGTGGTTACGAAAGCTGGAGTCCAGTAGGGCTGGGTTGGTAGGCCTCAGTGGATCTTTCTTCGCGGCTCGTCGCAGCGTCTGTCAGGACTGGGACATCTATTCGCCCAGTGACTTCAACACGGCTTTGAATTGCGCGCGTGTGGGGTTGGTGGCGGTAACAGCGCCAGACGTCGTTGGGTTTTATCAGGATGTCGCCGATGCATCTCGCGAATATCAACGTAAAGTCAGGACCATCATCCGTGGGTTAACGGCTTTGAGTCGTCACCCGGAAGTGTTGAACCCGTTCAAGTTCCGCCTCTTCGCTTTTCAGGTATTTGGGCACAAGGTCATGCGGTGGTTAGCGCCATGGTTCGGTCTCACTCTTTTCTGTTTGTCGGTAGTCCTTGCCAAAGCCAATGCCGTTTACTTGATCGCACTGGTCGGTCAGCTCATGTTTTTGGGCGCCGTTGCAGTGGCTTATTGGATGCCATCCCTGCGTGACAGAACTCTACTCAAGATTCCTTTCTTCTTCGTTCAAGCCAATGCCGCAGTCGCTCATGCGGGGGTAAGCTTCTTGTCCGGGCGCAGAATGACTGTGTGGACGCCGTCGAAACGCTGAGCCTGGCGTACGGAGCAACTTCTTATGGTCGGAAAATTAAGGCCGGTGGGTAGCCGGGTGCCTCTGCCGGTGAGCACAGCGCCCACTGATTCTGCCTGGGGAGATCACTACGAAGCGGCGTATTTCGCATCGGGTACCGATGCCCTGGCAATGGCCGTGCAGATGGCGTGCTTGAAGTCGCCTGACATGCCGGAGCCAGAGGTGATAATCCCAGCCTACGGTTGTCCCGATCTGGTTGCCGCCGTGCGATGCGCGGGCGCTGTGCCGGTTGTGGTCGATGTTGAGGATGAAATGCCGTTCCTCGATAGAAGCGCGCTTATCGAGAGTATTTCGACGTCGACGGTGGCTGTGGTCGCAGTAAATTTCCTCGGTATTCCCGAGAGGTTGGAGGCTCTATCGGTCATCTGCAGAGAGCATGGCCTGTGCTTGATTGAGGATTCCGCCCAATGTTTCCCGCCACTGAGTTGCCACAGCCTAGTTGCAGATTCGGTGGTGGTGAGTTTTGGGAGGGGGAAACCGATCAACCTTATGGGAGGAGGTGCGCTTCTCCGACGGGGCCACTTTTCGGAAAAAGAGCGGAGTTCGCTTGAGAATTGCCCTCAGCAATCTGCCAATTACGGTGTGCCATGGCGTCTCAAACGCCTTCTGTTCAATGTGGTCCTCCATAGGTTCTGCTTCTCGTCGATCGAAAAAATTCCTATTCTTGGGATTGGCTCCACGACCTTGGTGCCTCATTCAACGATCACGCGGAAACAGGTACCCGAAAGGTTATTGCTGGGGGGGGTGAAGGCGTTCTATCAACGACCGCTCGTTCACAGGTGGTATGACCTGCATCTCTTGCCGCTCCAGAACCGCGGATGGATTCTGCTGAACGGGATAAACCGCGGGGAGGCCTGCCTTGACCGGAACATTCCCAGACTGCGCTACGCAGTTCTGGCACCGACCAGCGGTCTGAGGGATGAGTGTATCAGGGCGCTCACTGTGGCCGGGATTGGAGCTACTGCACTCTACGAAAACGCTATCACGGGTATACCTGGCGTCGCACCCCTGGTTCGGGCTGAGAGGGTAACGTC
>JANXGZ010000226.1 GCA_024958995.1 Methylococcales bacterium
TGGCGTTCTCGAATTATCAAAGGGCTAATTTTCGCATACTCGTTTTGCGATTGTAAGCTGGTTGACTGGCTTTAGAGGCTATGTTTCTGGAACTAACTAACTGATACGGAAAGCGGTTGGAAACCCGTTTCCGCGGTTGGAAATCTCGATGGATCCAGAAGTCAGAGCGACAGTGCCATCCGCGCTGATCTGGTGGAAGCGTTATTGTTGACTGTCTTTAGCTAAAACCCGGCTAATGAAGGTTTGATGGGATCGAAACTTGTGAAAAACTGAGCACACTGGTCATCGTTTCCGGGGTCGTAATACAGTTCCCGAAGTTGCATTTGTCCTTTTTCTCCAAGCGGCATGCCTGGAATCATGGTGTGAAAGGTCTCACCCCCAAGCAATTGCAGAGACACGGTTTGGTAGAGTCGAGACAACTGTTGCTCCCGAATCATGGTATCCAGCATGTGCGGTCCGGCGATCAGGTACATTCGGAAGTATCCAAGTTCCCTGAGAACCTCGACCAGGGCTTGGCCCGATACCATTTTCCCGTCGCCGACGACAATCACAGGGTATCCAGCATCTTCCCAGTCAAGGACCCGCTTTCGCTCTGCCCGAGCCGTTGTGACGATATAACAGGGCTGCTCATGTTGTCTGATGGATGGCGGTATCGGGAATTCGAGGCTGGTGCTGGCGATCGCGATCGCGGGTTGCGGCGCGAGCCCGTGGCTGGTTCGCCAGTCAAGGAATTCTGTCGATTCCGAGGTGGTGCCGACTTGTAGGATATTACCCAGCTTGCCGCTCATCATCGAACGTAGGTAGCCACCGTGGGTAATCAGGCAGTCGCACTGGGCATGTAGTTCAAGGAATAGCCGGTAGTCGTTGGCATTGGTCAGTGTTTTGGGAAGGTAGGGCTCGTTGGTTCCGGCGTCGACCAGTGAAATTCGTCCGTCCAGACTGGACAAGAAGTTCCCGTAGACAAAAGGGTCGCTGAGGCTTCCTAGTTCATGCAGTGCGTGGGCAAGGTAAAGCCCGGCGAGTGTTTTTCTCCCTCCTGGGGCCGGCAAAAGTTGTTGAACGATGGTCATTATTGCTTTATTACGAGAACATCGGATGAGGGTCAGTAGTGGGCGCCTTTAATGGTTTGCCGGCAGCGGCTGTATTGGAGTGGGATGCCCGTGAGGGGCCGCAAGGGTTTGAAACCCTAGGGATCTCTGCTTCTGGACAGGTCAAAATCCATTTGATTTTGGTCTGTCATTTCTCTATATTACCCCGACTAAAAAACTTAGGGTATTCGGATGGAAAAACAATTTATTTTACACATGTTCACCACGGCAAAGAACCTGAGCCCGTTTGATGTGAACATGGCGCTGGACGCTGGTTGGACATCGGCCGTTCCGTACATCAACGTCGAAGATGGAGAAGTTGAAGGATTGGTGCAGGATGCGATCTTTTCTCGCGGTCCTAACGGTGTACGCAGAACCGGTATTTTCATCGGTGGTCGGGACACCGGCCAGGCAATCAGCATGCTAAAGGCTGCCAAGAAGGCGATGGTTCCTCCGTTCGAAGTTCCTGTTTTTGCTGATCCCAGCGGTGCGTTTACCACGGCTGCCGGCATGGTTGCCGCGGTAGAACGCGAATTGTCCCGAATTCACAATACCAATCTGATCGGCAAGAATATCCTGGCACTTGGCGGAACCGGGCCGGTTGGGCAGGCTGCGGCAGTGATTTCAGCCAAAGCAGGGGCCAACGTACGGATCATAGGCCGTCAGAAAGAAAAGGCGGAACGCATTGCGGCAATGTGCAATGCCGAGTTTGGCAACAACGAAACAGGGATTACTGGTGGTGCGGATGCGGACAAGCAAGGGTATCTGAAAACGACCGATATCGTGTTTGCAACCGCGGCGGCCGGCATTGAGGTTCTAAGCGCCGAAATGGTCGCGTCGGCCCCCCAGTTGAAAGTTGCAGCGGATGTAAACGCGGTGCCGCCTTCGGGTATTGCTGGTCTTCACGCCGATCATAACGGAGAACCGATCGAAGGAACCCGGAGCGGAGCTGTAGGAATCGGGGCACTGG
>JANXGZ010000300.1 GCA_024958995.1 Methylococcales bacterium
TTGCAGGACGCTGACAAAGAGCTGCGCCAGAGGAAGTTCTTCTGCCTCTATCTTGCCCCGCCATCCCGCGTCGGTGACGATTCCAGCACCGGCCTGATTGTCTGTATTTCCAATGCCAAACTTAAGATAGCGACCATTTTCGAAACCAAGATTCTTACCACCGGCAGAAATAATCGGATAATTGCGAGAGAGGTGAAAACTGCTGGAAGCGGAACCATGCATGGCAAAGGTGTTATCGAGCATGTTGCCCAGACCCGTTGGCTCCGGGGCGTCTTTGAGTTTTTGGATGAAGCGGCTAAATTCTTCGGCCTGATAGCGGTTATAGGTGCCAAGGTTTTTCCAGCCGTTTGGCTGCTTGACGGCATGGGTCAGGCCATGAGCGCCACCAAGGCCAACCGCTCTGGAGAGAAGGTCGTGAGGGCCTTCCCCGTTTTCTCTACCCAACTGAAACGTTGCGACACGCGTTGAGTCGCTGAGGAAGGACAGATAGATTAATTCATACATGGTTTGAAAGTACAGACGCGCTTCTTTGGGATCTGCATTGAATACTAAATTCCGGGTGTCGACCTTTGCGACCGGCGTGTCAATCCACCGCTGAGCCTTCGCTAGCTTGACCTCGGTATCGCGAATTGCCTCGAGGTACTGTTGCAGGGTCTGCTGGTCCCGAGCCGAGAGTTTTTTCCCTAATGAGCGTGTATTGGAGATCAGCAGGTCCAGAGCGCTCTTGCTTCGTGCCAGTTTCGCAGCAGCATTCTTGCCGCTGGTTACAAAAAGCATATCAAAAATCTGTTTGGGTTTATTCATGGCCGGGATGGGATGTCCTTCACGATTGAAGGACTGGGTTTGGGCACCACGAGGGCCACCGATGCCACCGTTGGTAGACATTACTAGCGAATTGTGGCGAGTGAAATCTCCCACGTGTTCCGCATAAACCTGGTCAACCGAAATTGAATTTTTGTAGGCGCCGTGGCCTCCCGTCGCTGCGCCTGTCAGATATTGATCGGCGTTTGAATGTCCATGGACTTTTCGAACTGCCGGGTGGGATAGGCCGGAATAAATCGTGATTTCATTACGCAATGGTTCAAGTACGTCGAGTACTTTTGTCAGTTGAAAGTCTTTCTCGCCACCCCGCGGGAACCAACTCCAGTCCCTCCATGCCGGATCTGTCTTGAGGGGCAAGCCAACACCATCGGGATGGTAAATGCTGACAAAACGTTTTGGGGTAACCTCAGGAACAGAATTCGCCGCAGCCCATGTTTCCAACCAGGGCAAAGCCAGAGCTACGCCTGTGCCATGAAGAAAGTTTCTGCGATTCAGTGAAACTGTTTTGTTGGTCATGATCAGTTCCTGACGCTTACTTGGAGTTAAAGATGGTACTCTCGATGATTAAGTGGACGAGGTCCCTCAGGCGATCCCCCTGCTTGCGGAATTGTACCGTAATTTTATCAACATCGGCATTATCACCAAAAGATAATGATCGTCCCAGAGCATACGTGGTCATTTTATTGACGATGGCACGGGAAAATTGATCCTGCCGCTCCATGAGCAGGTATCGTTTTAAACCTATCATTCCGGCCAGTTTCTGCTGATTGAACAGTTCTGAAGTCGCATCCACGGGTTTATTATTAAGGGCCGTACGAAAGGCTCCCAGGGCATCATAATTTTCAAAGGCGATTCCCCAGGGATCAATTTTCGCATGACACGATATACACGCTGGTTTGTTACGATGATCCGCGATTCGTTCCTTGAGGGTCATTTTCAAGATCTCGGGATCTGTCAAATCGACTTCGGGGACGTTGGGCGGTGGTGGTGGTGGCGGATCCTGGAGGATACGTTCCAGCATCCAGATGCCTCGCTTGAGCGGATGAGAATCGTTGCCATCGGAGTTCATCGCCAGGATCGCGGCGTTGGTCAGGATGCCTCCCCGATTCACCTCAGGCGTGATTGGAACCTGACGGAAATGAGGGCCATGTATATCGCCAATACGATAATGCCCTGCCAGCCGTTCATTGACGACGGCATAATCGGAATGGATAAAGTCCATGATACTACGGTTGTGAGTGAGAACTTCCTCGAAGAAGGCGACCGGCTCTTCGAGCATGGCTTCTTTCAATGAAGCGTCCGTGACGTGGGTCACATTCTCCAGCCCCTCCGTACCGAGCCATTGCTGTACGAAATTTTCCGAGAACCGGCGCGAACGTGGATCCGCCAGCATACGTGTGATTTGAGCCGTCAGGATGCCCGGTTTTTTGAGGCTTCCCTGCTGGGCTAGATGAAGCAGTTCCTCATCGGGGATACTGGACCACAGGAAAAAGGAAAGACGGCTTGCAAGCTCCACGCTGCTGATCGTCTGCGGACGCCGTTCATTTTGGCTGGAGGCTGTTTGCGTGAGGTAGAGAAATTCGGGCGCGGCCAGGACCGTGGCCAGAACTTCCTGCATGGCCGCTTCGAAATGTGGGAAACCGGGACGGTACTTCGTAAACAACTCCATGAACTGATCGACCTCCTGAGAGGTGATCGGGCGACGCCAGGCACGGCGCATGAATCCACTTAGTACCTCGCGGGCATAAATCTCCTCATCGTTCTTGTTTTTGCTCTCGATAAAAATGTCACGATGGGTTTGGGGTGGCCACTGCGCATAGAACGGAGCGCTGATTTCGATATGATCAATGAGCACCTGCAGAGGCTCTTCTCCGCGATTTGCATTGGAGACGTTGCGAATGGAGAGAAATTCATCACGTCGCGGAAAAGTCGTTTCCAGTTTTCGGAAGGGGTTACGCTGAATGTCACCCAGAGGGATGTGGAAATCGATAAATTGTGGCTTAGCGGCAGATGCCGTAACGGGGATGTCCTGTTGACTGATCACTTGTGTGAAATTGGCGTTATTGCTGGTATGAGCACTAAAGATCAAACGCAAACTGGCGTACTCATCGGCTTTCATCGTTGACCGTCCGGTGCGGATACGCACGCGCATGATGCCTTCATCGGGAAGGAAGCGGTCCAGGTTTAA
>JANXGZ010000012.1 GCA_024958995.1 Methylococcales bacterium
GCCCTTAGTGTTGACTTGTTCTTTTGGCTTGAGTTTGAGGATACTTCAGGCTAGGTTTCGAAGGGTATGGACGGAAATACGGTCGGTATTGGGGATGTCGGTGGCGGGTACGAGACAAGGTGCCTTTTCGGGACAAACCTTCGGCGAAGTGGTCGGTCTCTGGCGCAGAGCTTAGCGGTCCGGTTCTGCCGCTTTTATGTGCAATGAGTGCTGACCGACCGCTACCGGGTCGGTGGGTAGGCCGGCGCTGGGTTCCTCGGGCCGTGAGAGGGATGCGGGCAGCGGGGTTTTTGCCCTTGTCTGACGAGGAGACAGGTTACCGTAAACGCTTCGATCGCCTAGTACTGAAAGCGGGGAGAAATTTGTTGGGCCCTGTTCTTATCGCACTGTGGATACAGTATGATATCGAGTTCTATCATTTATAGTGCGAATACCTGCTGAGGTGTTTGGTCGGCGGGAGGATTGTGGGTATTCGTTTTCAATTTAATCAATTTTTATTATTCAGGAGTTAACCATGTCAACAATAACAGTAATGACTTTGCTCTTTATTGTTTTTCTGGGAGGCTTGGCCGTGATGATCTGGGTGGATCGGAAAAAAGTATATGTTCTGCCCCCGAAACTGAACCATGACGATGGCGGACAGGCGTCCAGCGAAGGGAATACGTCGGCCGAGTACAAGGCCAACACCAAGAATGGAGATCTGATCATCAATGTTGCTGCAGACGGAAAAGGGACGGCGTCAGCCTGGGCGGCAGTCGGATACGAACAGGAAAACGAAACGATTGATAACGGCATGATGCTTGCCCATCTGTCGTTTAAGTACCGAATCAAGCTGAACACGGACAATGGAAGTTCTCCCGTCAATGCGAAAATTGAAGCTTTCCTGAATTCGGAGTCAGTTAGTTTCACAGAGAAAAGCCTGACGGCTCCTCCCGGTGCGGATGAAAAAAGCAGTAATGAATTCGTGAGCGGGACGCAGACTGTCAAAGCCAACCTGCAGCTGGGAGAAAAATTCACTATCTATCTCAAGGTTTCTCTGGATGCAGAAGCTGGAGAAGGCGGCAAATGCAGCGGTGAGATTGTGGCCACCGTTACCGAGATCTTTTTCCGCCCTGAAATCAAACCATTCTAAGAAAACCTTGGAAACAAGGGGCCGTGGGCTGAGTAGCCGAGCAGGACTCGGCTCTTTTCGAAGTGTTCTGGAAGCCGCATTGTGCGGCTTCCGTCATTTAAGGGTGGTCTTCAGAGTGATTCCGCATCGAGCGCAGCCAGTCTGCGACATTGGTGCTTCGGACTAGAGTCACAAGCAGGAGTATCCCTGCCATGCCAAACCATTGCCAGGCGTAAGAGGTGCTGCGTTCAGCATGGGTGTCGACGGTTGGCCAGTTTGATTGCAGTAGTCCTTGAGAATCCCGGTCCAGTCGCACCGAAAAAGGGAACACAGGAAGTTCTAGACGACTTGCCAATTTCTCGATGTTCAGCTGGTGAAGACGCAACGGCCAATTCATCTCGGCGATTTCCTGCTCAATGAAAAACGACCGCGTTGCCGGCACGTGGATTATCCCCGTGATCGATACCGGCCCCTCGGGCGTGTCGATGTTCGGGGGTTCTTTTAGGCTGCGTCCAGCGGAGACCCAGCCACGACTGATGATAACAGCCCGGGCTTTGGATTTTAGCCTGAATGCCGTGAAAACCTCGTAGCCTGGCTGGCCTTGGTAGAACTTATTTACCAGGAACACGGAGCGGTTCGTCAGGTATTCTCCTTCCAATAGTACCCGACTGAATTCCGGAGGGCTGCCATCGGAAAGGTCGAGTTCCTCAAGGGGCGTGGGCCGGGCCGATAGCCGGTCGCCGATGGTTTGCTGCCGGATCCGTTTTTGTTCGGCTCGATCGAGTTGCCAGAAGCCGAGACTGAGTAGAGCGTAGAATGCAATGCTAACCGTAAGAGCGGCCTTCCAGTTGAACTGGAAGGTGAATTTCAGGGGAGCGTTCCAGGGTTTGTGCATGGGGTTGTCGTTTGCCCGCGACGGGTTTCATCAAGCAACATTTCTGCGCGCAAATCAGCTGGAAGGTTATTGGTTCGCGGCAATCATACCGTGATTCTTTTGATTCAACCAATTCAGTTCCGTGGTGACCGAAGGGCCGGCGAAGATGTGATGGCCTGCCTTGATATGAACCCGGTTTGGTTTTCCATCGAGGGATTGGAG
>JANXGZ010000185.1 GCA_024958995.1 Methylococcales bacterium
CAGGTGGGTGAAAACGTCACCAGAAACGTCCAGACTATTCGTTCGATTCCATTAAGGCTAAATGGAAAGAAGGTTCCCGAACTTATTGAAATACGGGGAGAAATATTCATTCCTAAGCGGGGCTTTCTAGCCCTGAACCAGCGTTGCAGGACAACCGGGATGAAGGAGTTTGCCAACCCAAGAAATGCCGCCGCGGGCAGCCTCCGGCAGCTGGATTCCAGAATCACGGCAACCCGGCCGCTGGATTTCTTTTGTTATGGCCACGGGGTATGTGCCGACCAACGTCGCCCCATATCCCACCAGAAGATGCTGGAACTGATGCGTTCCTGGGGATTACCGGTATGTCCTGAAGGGCAAATCGTACAGGGCATCGAAGGCTGCAGGGAATATTTCCAGCGCTTGCAGGAGAAAAGAGAGACACTTGATTACGAGATCGATGGCGTCGTCTATAAAGTAGACAACTGTGCTTTGCAGAAGCAGTTGGGTTTCATCGCTAGAGCCCCACGCTGGGCCATTGCACGCAAGTTCCCGCCGGAAGAAGCTTTGTCTGTTGTCGCGGACATTGATATTCAGGTGGGCCGTACCGGCGCGCTTACACCGGTTGCACGACTACGACCAGTGGAAGTTGGAGGAGTCACAGTCACAAATGCGACACTGCACAACGCAGACGAAGTCCGGCGAAAGGACGTCCGCAAGGGTGATACCGTTGTCGTTCGCCGAGCCGGAGACGTGATCCCAGAAGTGGCCAGGGTGGTGATTGAACATCGAAACCCAGGCGTCAGCCCCTTTGCCATGCCATCACGATGCCCCGCCTGCGGTTCAGCCGTGGAAACGGTTCCCGGGGAAAGCATAATCCGATGTAGCGGTGGCCTGTCCTGCCCGGCTCAACACCGGGAAACGATCAAGCATTTTGTATCCCGCAAAGCCATGGACATCGAAGGCCTGGGAGACAAACTGATCAGCCAGCTGATCGAGTGTAAGATGATAGACAGTGTGGCCGATTTGTACTGGCTCGACGTCGACCGACTGAAGGGTCTGAATCGAATGGGTAGAAAATCTGCCGAGAACCTTGTTCAGGCTATAGAAAACAGCAAAAAGACGACTCTGGCTCGGTTCATCCATGCATTGGGAGTTCGCGATGTAGGGGAGACCACCGCCCAGCTACTGGAACAACACCTGGGATCGCTGGAAACCGTCATGGATGCTGATGAAGACAGCCTGATGGAATTACCCGGCATTGGTCCGGTCGTAGCCAGGCACATCCGCCATTTTTTCGATCAGCCATCGAACCGAAAACTAACCGCGCAACTGGTGGCTACCGGAGTCACCTGGCAAGCTGTCTCGGCGTTTAAGGACACCCCTCAGCCGTTGTCTGGCCAGACTTTCGTGCTCACGGGAACCCTCGATTCGATGCCCCGCGCTCAAGCGAAACAGAAACTCAAAAACCTTGGGGCAAGAATCAGCGGAAGCCTATCATCTAAAACCGACTACTTGGTCGTCGGGGACAATCCGGGTTCCAAAGCCAGCAAGGCGCTGGATCTGGAGGTTGAGATTCTGTCTGAAGAAGACTTCCTTTCGCTGATCCGCTAAGCGCTAAAAGGGTTTGGCCTAGCAAGACTCCGTAGGAGCAGCCAGTTAGCCTGAAGAGGCCGCAAATCAGGGGTTTTGTGCTTCCTTCTGGGTTCCAGACTCCGGGTCAGTAGGCAGCTGGACCGTTTCAGCGACGATTTCAATCGTTGCATTCTTCTGCAACTCCTGCAAATGAGTGTCGAGAAGCTTTCTCTGTAGTTGGCTTTGAATCTTGTTCTTGACCGAATCAAACGCCGGAGGAGTCAGATCCCGTGAATCTTCTCGCAGGATCACGTGCCAACCGAACTGTGTCTGAATCGGCTCGCCAGAGAATTCGCCGTTCTGCAATGCAACAACCGCATCCGCGAAGCCACCGACCATCTGGCTCGGCCCGAACCACCCTAGGTCACCACCCTTAGGGCCACTAGGTCCCGTTGAATGATCCCTCGCAAGCGTCTGGAAATCGCCGCCTTTTTGCAGTTCGCTTATAATTTCTAGCGCTCGTTCGCGGGTTTTCAGGAGAATATGGCGCGCCTTGTATTCGCTCGACCCGTCGGCCGAATAGGTTGCATCATAGACCTTCTGAATGTCTTGTTCTGAAAGGGGCGCGTTGGCAAAGATGTCTTCAACGGCTGCTTGGGAAAGAATCGAACGGCGGGCCGTATCCAGCCGGCGAACTACGTCGGCGTTTTCAAGTAGATTCTTCTGTACAGCTTCCTGATATAGCAGTTCGCGCTTGATCAATTCTCCAAGCAGGCCTTCACGGGTGAAATTGGCTCCCCGGTAGGTTCGTTCAAGAAGTTCGAGACTGTCTTCGGTAATCACGGCGCCATTCACACGCGCCAAAGGCTTTCCCGATCCAGGAAGGGGGGTAAAGCTTGCCCCGGACGGGTTCGTTTGTTCGCAACCGGTGAACAAGAGCAAAGAAACACCGGCCAGTAAGGGGAGCAGGTGACGGATTGAAGGATTATTCTGGCTTGATGATTTCATTCGGGGTATAGGCCTTGATTCCTAAAGCGTGGATATCTGATTGCATGAGGTCGCCGAGCGCTCGATAAACGAGCTGATGGCGCTGAACGAGGTTTTTCCCCTCGAATGCCGTTGAAACGACGGTCGCGAAAAAATGTCCTCCGCCATGTTCCTTTGTACCGGCATGGCCTGCATGAGAGTGGCTATCGTCGATCAGCTCAAGGCGCTCTGGATTCAGTGCCTGCTGCAGACGTGCTTCGATTTTTTCGACCCGTGTCATTGCGGGAACACTTTCTTGAAAGGCTTGATGATGACATTGGCATACACACCCGCAGCTTGGTAGGGATCCGCGTTTGCCCAGGCTCGGGCGTCAGTGAGATTCTCAAATTCGGCAATGATCAGGCTGCCGGAGAAACCGGTTTTCCCCGGATCTTCCGAATCGATATTCGGGTGTGGTCCGGCGATGACCAGCCGGCCTTCGTTCTGCAGTTTTTCCAACCGTTCAAGATGAGCGGGGCGAGTCGCCTTTCTGGCTTCCAGGCTGTTGTCCACATCCTGGCAGATGATCGCATATAACACGGGTTACTCCTCTATTTTGGGTTCAGGTTCCTCGGTTACATACCGGGACAGGTAGATGGCCTGAGCAAATACAAAAAGCAGCATCAAACCGAACATGCCGAACAGTTTGAAGTTCACCCAGGTATTGGTATCGAAATTGTACATGACGAAAAGGTTTGCAGAGCCAAGCAGGATGAAGAATACGGCCCACATGAGGTTAAGACGGCTCCAGATCGGCTTGGGTAAGCTCAGATTGGCACCCATCATTCGTTGAACCATGGGCTGCTCGCCGATAAACTGGCTGCCGAGAAAAACCAGGCCAAATAGCCAGTTGATGACCGACGGTTTCCATTTGATAAAGATTTCGTCTTTCAGCAACAGAGTTGCGCCGCCAAACACGACGATCATGGCTAGCGTGACCAGTTGCATTTTTTGAACCTTCCTGTGCCTGAACCAGCCCCAGGCGACCTGCGCGACCGTGGCACCGATGGCAACGCCTGTGGCAATGAAGATACCGTAAAACTTGTAGGCAAAAAAGAACAAAAGGATCGGAAAGAAATCAAAAAGAAACTTCATGGGCATTTTTCTGTGTAAGTGACACAAGGGTTCATTCAAGTCAGGCAGGCTGACAATTTTATTGCAGGTTTTTTCTACTCTGAATGGCGGGAACTGGTGGCCCTTGTTCGGAATGACGGGGACAGGAACCCCAAATGATTAGTCTGGAATGAAATGCAACGCGCATTATACGGGTATTGCGTGAATACCTGAAGAAAACAGCACAACAGGGGCAGGCAGACATCTCTTTGGTCGCCTACAGCTCTTGCCGTTATAATTTCATTATATCGAAGCGCATTCATGCAGACTTGACCACCCTAACTAGATCAATAGACCGGAGCATTCACCTTGGACAAGCAAACAGAAATTGAAGCCGCCGTTTTCAGAAGACTGATCCAGCATTTCCAGTCCCATCCTGACCTTCAGAACATGGAACTCATGATCCTTGCCGATTTTTGCAGG
>JANXGZ010000021.1 GCA_024958995.1 Methylococcales bacterium
GATGCCATCGAGAAAGTCTTTACCCGCCGACGGGGAATTCTGCGTTGAGGTTCCGACCACTTCTCGCAGTTCTAGGTCTTCTCATCCTCACCTTGTCAGGGGTGTTACTCATTCCTCTGTTAGTGGCATGGGGACTCGACTCCGTCAATGAGCTGCCCGCTTTCTATACCACCATCGGGATCTGTCTTGTCGTGGGCCTGGTGCTTTGGGGGGCGAATCGGGATTGTCAGAAAGACCTCCGTGCAAGAGAAGCATTTGCGGTGGTGGGTCTCGGCTGGGCTTCGTTAAGTTTCTTCGGAGCTTTACCTTTTTGGATCGCTCCTGGAGGGATCCCCAGCCTACTCGATGCGTATTTCGAAACGATGAGTGGTTTTACCACCACCGGAGCGACGATTTTGACCGACATCGAAGCCTTGCCCCCGGGTCTTCTGTTCTGGAGAAGTCTCACCCAGTGGTTTGGTGGCATGGGGATCGTGCTCCTGACCGTGGCAGTACTGCCGCTACTGGGCTCCGGCGGGATTCAGATGATGCGTGCCGAAGTACCCGGTCCAAATACCGAAAAACTGGCACCAAGAGTAGCTCAAACTGCCACCATGCTGTGGGGGCTATATTTTCTTCTTACGTTGGTCGTTACAGGTTTACTGTTGCCGGTGATGCCCTGGTTCGACGCTGTTACGCTTTCCTTTTCAACTCTGGCCACCGGTGGATTTGCGACCAAAAACGCCAGCGTAGCTCACTTCGATAGCGCATATGTCGATACGGTGATTACGGTTTTCATTTTAATCGCCGGGATCAATTTTGTGCTCCACTATCGAGCGCTCTTTCAGAGGCGCCCAATGTATTTCCGCGATAGCGAGTTCAAATTTTTTCTAGGCCTGATAGTTCTTTCCATCATCTTTGTCACCTTCATGCTCCATCTTGGGAATTATCCAGACCGGATCGAAAATCCGGAAAAGTACAAAACTCTCGGTTCATGTTTTCGATATGCCAGTTTCCAGGTGGCCTCCATCGGAACGGGAGCCGGCTTTGTCACGGCAGACTTTGATCATTGGCCCAATGCCTGTCGGGTTGTCCTGATCGTCTTGATGGTGATTGGCGGTTGTGCAGGAAGTACTGCTGGCGGCATCAAGATCTTCCGGGTTTTGACCCTGGTGAAGTACGGGTTACGCGAAATCGCGTTGTTGGTCCGTCCTCATGCCGTACTCCCCATCAAGATCGGGGGGGAGCCCATCGAACGGGAAGTGGTCGCCAGGGTGATGGGATTCCTGGCTCTCTGGACGCTGCTATTTCTCGTTTCGTTACTGTTGCTCTCTTTCGTGCTGGATCCCGCCTGGTCGGAAGATGCCGGTAGCCTCACGGCATCCGATGCCCAGGAGGTCACAGGTGCCCTGGAAGACGATCATTTGCTCACCGCGTTAGGGGCGACCCTAGCGACGATAGGGAATGTTGGACCTGGCATAGCCGGTGTCGGCCCCCTCGAAAATTTCTCAGCGATCCCTGCTCTGGGAAAAGTGTTGTTGATCTTCCTGATGTTGCTAGGAAGGCTCGAGATCTATGCGGTGCTGGTGATCTTTATCCCGATGACATGGAGGCGTTAAGTTCGGTCTGCAATCTGGCTACGGTGCGACCTCATCCAGAAACCAGGCAATGGTTTCGATCCCACGTTGATAGTCGGGTAGATGAAATTTCTCGTTGGGAGAATGGGCATTGTCATCAGGTAAACCCAGTCCCAGCAGAATCGTGTCGATTCCGAGGATTCTTTTCAGGTCGCTGACCACGGGGATCGATCCGCCCTCATGAATGTATACCGGGGCTTTTCCAAAGCCTTTTTCGATGGCCCTGGCGGCGGCTTCGAGCCATTCGCTGTTGCGTTCCACCAGCACCGGTTCGGCACCATGGTGGGTGCTGACTTTCATGGTGCAGCTGGGCGGGCACAGTGAATGGAGATGTTCCGTAACGAGGGCTTCGATCTCCTTTGGATCTTGATCGGCGACGAGGCGCATCGAAAGCTTGGCACTGGCGTGGGCAGGCAATACCGTTTTTGCTCCTTCACCGGTCCAGCCACTCAGTAAGCCGTTGATGTCGAGGGTCGGCCTGGCCCCTTTTCTTTCGAGAGTTGTCCAGCCCGCTTCACCGTGTAATTGGGGAACTCCCAGTTCATCCCGGTAGCTCTCATCATCGAAGGGAA
>JANXGZ010000321.1 GCA_024958995.1 Methylococcales bacterium
GGGTCGAAATGCTTGTCCTCGGGGTCGTGGGCGGTAAAGTCAGGGTAGCTTTCGCGACAGACCTGCATGATGCCGACAATTCCTGGTTCCTTGCAGTTTGAGTGGTAGAAAAAAATCGTGTCGCCGATTTTCATTTCGTCGCGCATCATGTTGCGCGCCTGGTAGTTCCTAACCCCGTCCCAGTGTTCGGTCTGATTCGGTACCTGCTCCAGGTCGTCGATACTGAATTCGCCGGGTTCGGATTTCATCAACCAGTATTTCATTGGTACTAATCGGGACCAGGTGATTGCTGTTTCGCCGTTGGACGAACAGGACAAGGATGGGCCTTCCAGAGGAAGGCCCTAGGCTGGCATCTCCCGCCAGCGCCGTAACGCACGTTTTCCCTTGAACCAGTTGGTTCAGGTGGAAGCGTCGTTGATGAATCAGGCTTCCCGCCAAGGGTGGGTATGCACACCATCATCTGACGATTGCCTCCGAGGTTGATAATTAGGCTCAAGAAATAACCCTGAACGTCTCGTACGAGGCAGGAGACACACGCAGATAGTTTACAATGGTTTGGAAGTTTTTTTTAGTTTGGAGTTGATTTTTCAACAGTCGAAAAAAGACCTTTTGCACCATCCGGGGTGTAGTCAGTCGGTTTCTTGCGTGTCCAGTACCGTGTCAATGCGGTGCTGTATCCTGATCAGCTCATCGTTGATGTCGCCGGGAACCCCGCCCTTCAACTTGCGCATTTGTACCAGTTCGTGGGTAATATTCAGTGCTGCCATCACGGCAATTCGTTCACTGCCCGTGATCCGGGCTGCATCCCGTGCTTCCCGCATCTTTTCGTCAAGGTAGCCGGCCGATTCGAGCAGTTCATCGCGCTCGTTTTCCGAACAGGCAATGCGGTATTCCTTGCCGAGTATCCGGATATTGACCGCTGCCGTCGAATCGGTCAATTTCCCTGCCCCAGGGTTTTGAGCCTTGTGATCATGGATTCCACCCGGCTTTTCACCAGAGCGCTGCATTCCATGAGTTGGGCGCGGTTGCGGACCAGCTCCCGTTGTTTTGTCTTAAGGGATTCATTTTCGATTTGCAGTCGCTCGCAAAGGTTTGCCAGCCGGTTGACCTTCTCTGCGAGTTGTTTCAGTTGCTGGAGCGTATCTTGACTCATTGGGGAATGACCGAATTGAACCAGTTTCCGATGGATTGTCTGTGGATGTTAGAATAAGGCATTATTTTTTCTAGGTCTAGCAAGGAAATGACCTCCGACGTACCCTACGACGATTACCAATTGATCATTGAAAATAGCGGTGCCGAGTGTTCGATTGCCGAAGCTCACGGCGTCATGACCGGGATGTTGTGCGTTGATGAGTCGGTCAGCTTCTTTGGCTGGCAGCATGAGTTGAACAGCAGCCGAATCCTGACTGGGGAGTTTGACGCTCAAGGAGTAGAACACCTGGGCGCATTATTCGACAGCACTCGGGACCTGATGGCCGCTGGCGGTTTCGGGTTTTCGCCTTGCCTGCCCGGTGATGATGTTCACATCAGTAACCGTGTCCGCGTGCTGAGCGAATGGTGTCAGGGTTTCCTGCATGGACTGGGTAGTGCAGATATTGAAATGTCTTGGCCCGGTGAATGCAAGGAAATCATCAATGACTTCATCGCGATCTCGCAGGTCGATTCGGATTCCGATTCTGAAGATGACGAAGCGTCGCTGATGGAACTGGTCGAATACGTTCGGGTCGGTGTGGAACTGATTCGCACCGAGTTGCTGGTGGTGCCTTCAACTGCGCAATCAAAACCCCACTGAATTTCAGCGACCGGCAGGATCACGGTTCAACCAGTCTCGGGCAAATCAAGGTGAAGATAGAAAAAAGCGAATTCAAGCGGCGACGCAAGGAATTCATTCGCATGGTGGGAGCCGGGAATATTGCGGTTATCGCCAGTGCGCCGGTGAGTCAACGGAACAGGGACGTAGAGTACCCTTACCGGCAAGACAGTGACTTCTATTATCTGACCGGATTCGAGGAGTCTGGCGCTCTGGCTGTATTCGTTCCTGGTCGACGGCCGGCGGAGTACATCCTGTTCTGTCGAGAAATGGACGAAACGATGGCGCTCTGGATCGGCCGCAACGCCGGTTTGAAGGGTGCCAGGGAAGAGTTTGGTGCCGACGATGCGTTCCCCATCGACGATGTGGACGATATTTTGCCCGGGCTGATGGAGAACAGGGATAAGGTTTTCTATCCGATGGGCCGGGACAATCACCTGGATCAGCAATTGCTGGATTACGTCAGGCAATTGCGTGATCAGGTGAGGAGCGGGGTGTCCGCCCCCATGGAGTTCGTCTCGCTTGAGCACCTGCTTCACGAGATGCGGCTTTACAAGAGTCCGGCCGAACAGAATCTCATGCGCAAGGCGGCTCAGGTCTCTGCAAAGGCGCATGTTCGGGCGATGCAGGCGACTCGGCCGGGGCTTTATGAATACCAGGTAGAAGCTGAACTGATGCATGAATTCACCAGCAATGGAATGCGCTTTCCCGCTTATCCCTCGATCGTGGCGGGAGGGAACAATGCCTGCGTTCTGCATTACACGGAAAACCGGGACCCGTTGCAGGAAGGGAGCCTATTGCTGATCGATGCGGGCGCGGAACACCAGAACTACGCTGCGGACATTACCCGTACGTTCCCGATCTCGGGGCGTTTCAGCGAGGCCCAGCGGGCTCTGTACCAGCTCGTCCTTGACGCCCAGTTGGCCGCCATCGAACAAGTGCGTCCCGGCAGTCACTGGAACGATCCCCACGATGCGGCGATCCGGGTGCTTACCCGCGGGCTGATTGAATTAGGACTGCTTCAAGGACGCCTAGCCAGCTTAATCAAGGATGAATCCTACAAGAAATTCTACATGCACCGTACCGGTCACTGGTTGGGAATGGATGTACACGACGTCGGAGACTATAAGGTAGACGGCAAATGGAGGCTTCTCGAACCCGGGATGGTCCTGACGGTTGAACCCGGCCTTTATGTTGCAGCCGATTGCAAGGACGTTGACCAGAAATGGCGCGGAATCGGTATCCGGATCGAGGATGATGTGCTGGTAACGCAAGGCGGCTGCGAGGTGCTGTCGGCCAATGTTCCGAAGACCGTTTCCGAGATTGAACAACTGATGGCCTGACCGAATGTCTTCCGACTATGACATCGTCATCATCGGTGGCGGACTTTCCGGCGGGAGCCTGGCACTGGCCTTGCAGGATACCGGGTACAGCGTTGCCGTGGTTGAAGCCGTTACCGATGAACAGCGCCGTTCCTCTCCTGCGGGCAGACGTGCACTGGCCCTGTCCTACGGCACGGTGAATCTTCTTCGGTCGCTGGGAATCTGGGACGGGGTGGCCGAAAAGAGCGCGGCCATCCGCGACATTCACGTGTCTGATCGGGGTCATTTCGCCAAAGCCCGTCTTTCGGCAGAGAAGGAAGGGGTCGATGCGCTTGGCTATGTGATCACGGCGGGAGTGCTGGAAGATCATATCTCGGACATCCTTGAATCATCGCCAATTGAACGGATCTGTCCGGCCCGGCTGATGGGCTTTAGTGCTGGTTCTGAGAGTGTTTGCCTGACGCTACGCCGAGGCGAGGAGGACCTCACTCCCGTTACTCGCTTGCTGGTTGGAGCGGATGGGGTTCAGTCGTCGGTCCGGCGTTTCCTGAACATTGGCTTGGAAACTCGGGATTACCGACAAACGGCAATCGTTACCGTGATCAGGCCGGAAGTGGACCCTCTTGGCATGGCGTTCGAACGCTTTACCTCAACCGGGCCTCTGGCGGTTCTGCCGATGGTGAATGGCTGTTGTTCGGTGGTCTGGACGCAGACGGCGGAAGAGGCGGAACGGATCATGGCGCTGGATGACCAGGATTTTCGGGCCCGCCTCCAGGATGCTTTCGGGTTCCGACTCGGGCAGATTGAACTGGAATCTATCCGGGTTCAGTTCCCGCTTGAACTGGTTCGGGCAGAGACCATGATCGGGCCGCGTAGCGTACTGGTAGGCAACTCGGCTCACCAGTTGCACCCCGTTGCCGGGCAGGGCTTCAATCTGGGTATTCGGGATATAGCCTTGCTCGCGGAAATGATCATTGATGATGCTGGCAAGGACTGTGATCCTGGAGCACCGCGCCTGATCGAGGCCTATGCCGAAGCCCGACGCACCGACCATGAGGCCGTGATCCGCTTTACCGACGGGGTGGTCAGGGTTTTCTCGAACGACTGGTTTCCGGCGGCGGGTGCAAGAGGTCTTGGGCTGTTTTTCCTGGACCGCTGCAATATGGCTAAACACTGGCTGACACGACATGCGATGGGGCTTGGTGGACGGGTGCCTCGAATTGGAAGCAGGCCGGAGTGAGTCGGCACTTGGAGGTTTGTGATGTGGCTGTCGTCGGCGGCGGAATGGTCGGCGCAACACTGGCCTGTATCCTGGCACGCGCCGGTATCCGAACGGTTCTGCTGGAAGGGCGTCCTCCTGTGCGGGAATGGCCTGAGAATACGACCGACCTTCGGGTTTCGGCCCTGACCATGGCCAGCCGCACGGTACTGGATACGCTGGGTGTGTGGCCGTCCATTGCCGCTCGCCGGACCGAGGCCTATCGGTTCATGAAAGTCTGGGACGGCGATTTCGGGGGGCAGTTATTCTTCGATGGTGCAGACATCGGCCATGACGTTCTCGGTTACATCGTAGAGAACAGGGTTTCCGTGGTGGCACTGTGGGATTTTTTCGAGAACCTGCCGGATGCACGTCTTCTGTGCCCGGCAAGGGTGGCCAGTTTGGAATCGGCAGAAGATGGCTGCACGCTTTCACTGGAGGACGGCAACTCTGTTCTGGCTGACCTGGTGGTTGCTGCGGATGGTGGTGAGTCAGCCGTGCGTTCGATGGCCGGGATGAGTGTCAAGGGTTGGGGGTATCGGCAGGCAGCACTGGTCGCCACTGTTGAAACCAGTGAATCTCATAATGAAACTGCTTACCAGCGATTCTTGCCGCAAGGGCCGCTGGCTTTCCTGCCCGTGGGCAAAAACCTGTCGTCGATTGTATGGACCTCGAGTACAGACACTACTCGCGGTTATCTCGAAATGCAGGAAAGCCAGTTTATCGAAGAACTCGAGCACGCCAGCGGCGGATTACTGGGCTCGTTGGCGCTGGCAGGGAAACGGGGATCGTTCCCATTGAAGCTGCAGTACGCGCCGGACTATTTCCGTGGACGGGTAGTGCTGGTTGGTGATTCTGCGCATACTGTGCATCCGCTCGCGGGCCAGGGGGCCAACTTGGGAATTCTGGATGCGGCGGCGCTAGCGGAACTGGTTGTTGCGGCCCGGGCCAGCGGCAGGTCCATTTCCGGTAGGAGCACCCTTCGTAGGTACGAACGCTGGCGCAAGGGCGACAACATGGCCATGATGATGGGTATGGACTTGCTGGATCGTTTTTTTGTGCGTTTTCCGCAAGGCTTTGGCCATTTACGCTCCATGGGCATGAATGTCATCGACAAGACGGGGCCGCTAAAGAACTTTTTCAACCGGTACGCCATGGGCCTTCGAGGAGACCTACCGGCCCTGGCTTATGGGAAAGCCTATTGGTAGTCCATTTGGTCGATTAATCCTTTGTTATTCGGTTCTCCGATCGAACCACATCGGGACACCGCACCAAGAATTTAATTCATCATTACCGGCGGCATTGGATCTAGTGATATCGGGTGATGTTTTTGCAGCAGGTTTGACTGCAGAAGGGTAGCGGTCAACGGTTGTCGCGGGGAGCTATTCTCTGGTTGAGCGGGTGATCGGAGATTTGGTTGATGCAACTGGAAAATATAATTCCCGGCAACGGTTGACAGGGTTTGATTAGGATCTATAATACGTCGGCTCAATGCGGATCAAACCGCGGCTCTTTAACAACGAGACCAAATAATCTGTGTGGGTACTCGTGTTGGATATTTAGGCAAGACTAGTAAATATT
>JANXGZ010000291.1 GCA_024958995.1 Methylococcales bacterium
GAATACCAAAGTGGCCCTCAAACGGATAATTGGGAAAATCAGGAGGCCAATTGGTTGCACTCGTTCACAGTGGAGCGGTTCTGGGCATAGATGGTTACGCCGTCGAGGTGGAAGTCAATCTTTCACAGGGCCTGCCGGGAATGTCCATCGTTGGCCTGCCCGATGCAGCAATCAAGGAAAGCAGTGACCGGCTCACCGGGTCAACGTAAAAGGTTAATCAGGTTTCCGGCGGCATATGCGCGAACGACCTCCAGGGAATCCTGTAACAACTTCACCAATATCGGGAAGGCCTCCGGTCCACCCATCATCCCCACTGCCCGCACTGCCGCTGTACGAACCCGGGAATGGTTATCCTCCAACGCCATCTTCAACAAGCGTACCCGGTCGTCTATCTTGGTTTTCCCCAAAACCCGCGCGGCGGCGCTACGCACACCAAAATCAGGGTGTTTCAACAGTTCTTCAAACACAATCTGGCAGGAGCTGGACCCCATACGGTTCAGTGCCAGCGCCGCTGAAAGCTTCACCATTCCATCTTTGTCAGCGCAAAGGGGAATCAAATCCGGCTCCGCCTCCTGAAGGTTGCCCATCGCCAACGCCGCTGCGTAACGAACTGACGCATTGTCCCGCTTGATCAATTCCCTGAGTTTGGGCAACATTTCCGCAGTGGTTTTGCCTTCAACCGCTTTCAGACTGTAGAACACCATCTCCGGTTCAGCATGATCGAACAACTTCGCCAGATGAGGCAGAACTTCCTGGGTGCCAATCTTCCCAAGGTATCCAATAGCCTGATACCTGCGGTCGGGAATAGGATGGGTGAGCGGGTCCAGCACATCTTCAAGATATTTTTCCTCGCCATGTTTAACCAGTCCGGAAGAAGCCGCCATGCGCATCGGCACATCATAGGACTTTAAAAACGCCCTCACTTCAACAACCACTTCCGATCCGCCTTCATCTCCAAGTATCTCAACCGCTGCACTGCGAACCCAGATGTCGGTATCATCCGTCATCCTGCGTGCTGCCTTCAAAGCATCGGATCGGGAAACCTTCTGCAATCCTTGTAAAGCAAACAAGCGGGCAGTTGGATAGACATCTTCCGTCGCCTTGTTGAGCAAAGGGATCAGTTCCAGATCCTGAGACTCCCCGGCCGCTCGAGCCGCCGCGGCTCTCACAAACGCCCGCTCATTTTGATAGGCTTTCTGCAAAATAGCCAGGCTGGTTTCGCGGATTTTCTTAACCACCATGTCAGGCCGGGAGTCGGCAAATCCCATTTCAGGGACAACCAGCAGAACCAGCAGGAAACCCATTATTCGATGCATCATTTAACAGGCTCCTCAACCAGCCCCGAATATCTCGCGACCAGGTTCCCATAATATTCCTTCTCTGAGTTTTTACCCCGCTTGCCAAAGCCGTTAATAAGAATCTCGCATTTTTCAATCAGCATCGTCACAACCAGATCTCTTTGCTCCTCATCCAGCCGGTTTTCTTTCAACAATTTTTCCAGCGCGTACACCCGCCAGCGGTCCATGCCCCAGTATTTGCGCGACAACTGGTCCTCATGCCCTCCCCGCTTGACGATCAATTTCTCTTCAATAAAATGGAAAGGATAGCGTTTAGCGATACGCAACCACAAATCATAATCCTCACATACCGGCATGGACTCATCGAATCCACCCACCTCGCTCAACACCTTAGCCCGCAGTAACACCGAAGACGGACTGACAATGCACAATGGCAGACAATACCGGAAAATATCACCGGAATATTTCCGGTGCTTGTTCATCGGGTTCACCCGCACCCCGTTGCGAATCCAAATCTCATCCGTATAGACCATTTGCAAATCCGGGTGACGCTCTATCCATTTGACCTGGGTTGCCAGTTTGCCCTGTTCCCACAAGTCGTCCGAGTCGAGAAATCCGACCCAATCCCCCTGCGCCTCCACCACGCCCCTGTTGCGGGCAAAGGAGACCCCCCGGTTCTTCTCCTCTAGCCGAATCAGTTTCACTGCAGGAAACCGCCTCACCAGCTCAGAGGTATTGTCCGTAGACCCGTCATCCACTACGACCAACTCACAATCGATAAAGCTTTGTTCCAGAACCGAGCGAATCGACTCCTCCAGACAATAGCCCCTATTGAAGGTCGGGATGATGACAGAGACCAGAGGTTTAGACATTGTTTTTTATTCTTTTGCTGAGCATAAATTCAATCCGGCATCATCAAGTCGGTGAACCCCACAAACAGCCCCCGCCAAAATCTAGGTTCATGTCTGCCCATTGGCCTGAAAACAGCTATAAGTTCAACAACGTACGCAAATGCAAGCATATCACAACCCAAGCCTTGCCATAAATGGCTTGACAAATCCCCTAAATTCTCATAAAAATGAATTCTTTCTACAGGGTAACGGATTTAAAAACAGGC
>JANXGZ010000169.1 GCA_024958995.1 Methylococcales bacterium
AAGGTTTTATGCCTCTCTGTGGGACGAGGTATTCGTCGATTTGAATAGTACGGACTGGGGTGCTGATGCCGGTTTTCGGCAAAACCGTTTCTTTGCAGGTCTGGGTGCTTTTGTCGACGCCGAACGGCATTACCGTGTGGAAATTGGCTACCTTAACCAGTACGAGGACAAGGCGTCGTCAACAGACAAGATAAATCACATTGTTTCATGCAACCTTTTTATTCGTTATTGATTCGGCCGTATCAGTGCATCTCGCAAGTTTGTGACGCGGGGTAAAAAAACTTTCCGACCACGAACGGGGAGTAAGAGACCGAAAACTGTGGTGATGAATTCATTTCCTGCCTTGATCTGCAGGGGAAGCTTTCTTCTAGCCTGATCGTCTGGAAACGCTGAAAGCAGGCCGTGAAGGCATTGCACAATTGCGGATAGGGTCTTCAAATTCGATTGCCGACAATGACGGGCTCCCACCGGTTGTTCGAGGGACGATGATTGGTGGTTTACGCTGGCCATCTTTTTGCGGAGAATACCGCCAGCGGATGGTGATCCCTGGGATACCTGACCCGTGAAACCTGTTTTTTTAACCCGGAGGATGAAGGATGAGCGAATTCAGAAAATATGTCTGCGTGGTTTGTGGACACGTCTACGACGAGGCCGAGGGTGACCCGGACGGTGGAGTTTCCGCAGGGACTCGTTGGGGAGACGTTCCGGACGAGTGGGTCTGTCCGGAGTGCGGCGCAACAAAAGCCGATTTTGAACCTGCCTGAGCGTTTGGGGTCGATGGAGGGACCGGCCGACACTCAATCAGCACCCGGCTATCCCTTCTTTTTTATGGACGGTCCTGATGAATAGGGTTTTTCCCGTGAAACGGAAAGAGGCGTGGTTTTAGCCGGGAAGATACTCCTCCATTGCCATGTTACCCGGGCCGCTGTTTCTATCGTCCTGACCAAGGGCTGAACCGGTGTCGGCGGTGGAGGGGTTGGCGTTCTGGGAAGTTGGCGACTTTAAGGCAAGAGATGGGATGCGGGTGCTAGACTCTCGACCTGGTCTGGAATAGATACTGTTTATCGCCCGGTACGGTTCTTCACCAGGGTTGGGATTTATGGTTTCAGTTCGATGCCAACAGGGCAGTGGTCTGAACCCATGACCGAATCCAGTATGAAAGTGTCGGCGATGCTTTCAGACAGCATCTCGCTGACCATGAAATAGTCGATTCTCCAGCCGATGTTTCTCGCCCTCGCATTGGCCCGGTAACTCCACCAGCTATAGGCTACGGTATCGGGATGTCTCTGGCGAAAGATGTCAAACAGGCCGGACTCGATAAACCGGCTAAATCCGTCGATTTCCATCTGGGTGTAGCCGGCTGTCTTGTTGTAGTTCGGTTTCGGACGGGCCAGGTCGATTTCCTGGTGGGCGACGTTGAAATCGCCGCAGGCAATCACCGGCTTTTTGTTTTCCAGGGTTTTCAGATACGCAAGAAAATCCACGTCCCACTGGCTGCGGTAATCCAGCCTGGCCAGTTCATTCCCCGAGTTGGGAACGTAAACAGTTACCAGGAAGAAATCCTCGAACTCGGCTGTCAGTACACGGCCCTCGCTATCGTGTTCTTCGGTTCCGATGCCGTAGCCTACATTGATCGGTTCTACTTTCGAAAGAATGGCGGTTCCCGAGTATCCTTTCTTGCTCGCCGGGTTGCTGTACAAATGGTAGCCATTGAGGGATTCGACTGCCGCCGCGATCTGATCCGGTTGGGCACGCGTTTCCTGCAGGCACAGCATGTCCGGTTGCATTTTGCAGACCGATTCTTTGAATCCTTTTTTCTGGATTGCGCGAATGCCATTCACGTTCCAGGAGATTATCTTCATATCACCAAGGGATTTGAAAACCGGCGCACAGTATAATGGATTTTACCTGTTGGCGGGTCGACCCTTCAATGGGAGTTCCGGTTCGGCAACGAATTCACTGGAGTCGTTGTCGATCCAGGATGTTCCAGTGTTTTCGACAGGACAGTTGTCGACTCGACGCCACGAATATTCGTTGGCCGGCGCTGGTGGTCACTGCAACCATGGGTGTTGCAGTTGCAATTGACCCTAGGGGTAGAATCCATTTCGGTCGGGAGTCCCGAACATGACCACAATCGATCAGTTTGAAAGTGTTTTCCGGTCGGCGGTAAAACCGTTATACCGTTATGCACCTCTACAGGTTGACCGTGTGACGCTGGTAACCGACTTGCAGGCCGAAGCTTCTGCGGTTTACCGCCATCAGGTCGGGCGTTTGTTATCACACATCAGTCCGGAGTACTGGCAGGTCATTGACAGTTCGCGATATCGCACGACACATGACCTGTTGACTCTGGTCGAAGGGATTCAATCCGATCTGATTTGTTGCTATCGCAATCTTCACAGTGAGGCCTGGAAATATCCTCATAGCCTGGGTTCCCATCTCGACGTTCTGATACAGCGCACCCAAACCCCGGTTCTTGTACTTCCTCATCCTGCAGCAGGGTACCGGAAAAAGTCCGAGTTCCAAGGAATGAAAAGAGTCATGGTGATTACGGATCGTCTTGCCGACGGAAGCCGGCTAGTCAATCATGCTCTTTCGTTCTGCGGAGAGACCGGGGCATTGTATTTGGTACATATCGAGGATCAGGCGACATTTGCCCGGTATATCGAAGCCATTGGCAAGATCACGACGATCGATACCGATGAAGCCACTGCGGCGATTGGTCGGCAGTTGTTAAAAGCACCCGCCGATTACATTCGCACTTGCAGCGAAGTCATTGAAAGTGTCCATCGAGACATTAGCGTGCATCCGATTGTCGAATTTGGTCATCATCTTCCCGACTACCTTGATCACGTCCGTAAGCACGAGATTGATCTACTGGTCATGAAGGGTAAGGACGACGACCAGATGGCCATGCATGGCATGGCATACCCTATTGCCATTGAGCTGAGGGACGTCCCTGTACTGATTATTTAGACGCTGAGGATTTTTAGGATGGGTCATTCTCCAGTCGGAGTTCCAGAGAGCGTTACTGTTTTTTTTGCCACGCTACTCGTATTGATGATATTGGCCCTCGCTTTCGAGGAGAAGATTCACGCCAGGAAGTCGATTATCGTCAGCACTTGTGCGGTGATCTGTCTGATTGCAGCTGGTTTTTTCGACTTGTTGCCGTTTGGTCCAGTGATGCTCCCAGATGGTCACCAAGTCGATATTCCGGTCTATATTCCTGCGGTTGACTGGGGTGTCATCGCAATTATCCTTGGCTCCAGCATTTTTGTGGATGTGACGGCACGTTCCGGTCTGTTTTCCTGGATCGCCATCAAGCTGACCAAGATGTCCAAGGGTGACCCGCTGAAACTGCTCTGGTCCTACGGCGGATTGACAGTCTTGTTTTCGGCAGTTCTGAACAACGTCACGGCAATGATTATTTTGGGCTCGTTAACTGCCGTATCCTTGAACAAGCTCAATCAGTCGGAGAAACTGCTCGGATTCCTGTTGATCGAGGCCCTGTTGACAAATATCGGCGGACTCACAACTCTGATCAGTTCGGTTCCGAACATCATTGTTGGTCAGGCTGCTGGGATCACCTTCGTCCAGTTTTTCATGACCGCAAGCCCGTATGTTCTGGTGGCAACTGTAGCTACTATCCTAATGGGTTCCAGGATCTTTTCGATTACTACCCTGACTGGAGAACAAGCGATCGCCGAGTCTGCAGAATTGATTGATACGTTTGATGAAAACGACGGAATCGAGAGCGAGCCATTTTTTTGGTTTGCAACAACGATGCTGGTGCTGTTTGTCTTGGTAATTGCTACTACATCTATTCTGCCGGTTCTACGTGATTTGGGTATGGGATTTGTTGCTCTTTCTTTTGCCGTTATCATGCTGTTGCGCTACAAGTCCGAAGTCGATCACTTCTACCGCGCCGTCGACTGGGATCTCCTTACTTTCTTTATAGCGCTTTTCGTGGTGATCAATGTCATGGAACACGCGATGGTGCTGGAATGGATCGGCAAGGGAATCGTGTTCATGATCGGAACGGAGGAGACAATTTTCGGAAGTGGGGTTCTCCTTCTGCTTTCCGCGCTGTTCAGTTCCGTGACGGACAATATTCCTCTGGCGGCAATGCTGGCAAAGATTCTTGCTGCCGGAGGGGTAGCTAATGACTCTGCACTCTGGTGGTCGGTCGTCTTCGGAGCCAACCTTGGCGGGAACATTACCCCGATCGGAAGCGCTTCAACTCTGGTGGCCGTTACGATCATTCATAAGTATGGTTTGAACCTGAGCTTTGCCGGGTTTGTCAGGACGGCTTTTCCATTTGCCCTGATGCAGATTGCCATTTCTCTAGCATACCTTTTGATTTTTCTTTATTAGAATGGGTACTAAGGTCAGGGGTAGTCAGGCGTTCTCTCCAGAAGTCCGTTGGGCGAAACCCGTCATCGAGCGGACTGTTGCAAGGCCCGATACCAGTAAGGTGGGTGATTGGATAGACCCGGAATGAATTCGGATTCAGAAAAACAATGCCTCTGTGGTTCAGGCTCGATTTACGGAGACTGTTGCGAACTGCTTCATTCGGGGGCCAGCCAGGC
>JANXGZ010000085.1 GCA_024958995.1 Methylococcales bacterium
ACATGGTGCAGGCCAATTCGGTGGCTGACGGCATCCATTCCATGTTCGGTGTGGATGGATGGGTTACCGGGACTGTTGTTACCCTCAGTGTCGGAGTCGTCATACTGGGCGGGGTGCGCAGAATTGCCGTGGTTGCAGGCCGCCTGGTTCCGGTCATGGCGATCGCTTACGTTGCCGCCGCAATGATCATTATCCTCGTAAATTTAGATGCGGTACCGGATGCGTTGGGATTGATTCTGCAACATGCATTTACCGAAACGGCTGCTGCCGGCGGTTTCGTTGGTGCGACGGTCTGGGCAGCGATTCGTTTTGGTGTCGCCCGAGGGGTTTTTTCCAATGAGGCTGGCCTGGGCAGTGCGCCGATTGCTCATGCCGCTGCCCGAACGAACAACCCCGTTAACCAGGGAATGATCGCAATGCTGGGTACTTTCATTGATACCCTGGTGATCTGCACCATGACGGCACTGGTGATCATCCTGACGGGTGCGTGGAGCAGCGGCGAAACCGGTACCGGGCTGTCTGCTCTTGCCTTTCACACTGGTTTGCCCGGTGTTGGTGGTTACATTGTTGCGATCGCAGAAGTGGTTTTTGCATTTACCACGATCCTGGGTTGGAGTTACTACGGTGAACGATGCGTTGAATATCTGTTTGGCATACGCCCTATCCTGATTTACCGCGTGTTGTGGCTGGTTGCGATCATGGTTGGGACTCAGATCAAGCTGGACCTGGTCTGGCTGATTGCCGACGTGATGAATGGCCTGATGGCGTTACCGAACCTGGTTGCCCTTGTGTTGCTGAGCCCGGTCCTGTTCAAGGTCACTCGTGATCATTTTCAGCGTAGAGACCGTGAATGCTGATCCACACGACATGCCGATAAAGACGTTGCCCGCGGATTTACGGAGATTGGCGACCGACGCGGTTAGTCAGCCGATTTCATCTTGCTGTCCCCTGTTTTAACCAGGCATAGTCGGTGATTTTATCCGCTCAGCAAAGCGTTGCTCTCATTACTCGGGAGCGGACCCTGGTCAGGATGAGCGAATGAAAGACTTGTACGATGATTACCGCAGAGTCTTCCTGTTGATTGCAGGGCTGGTTCTGGGTGCAGGGCATATCGCTGCGGTGCATGCCGAGGAGGAAACCTGGTTGCTGGTTGATACCCGGGCGAGGGCGATCAAAGTCAAGAGTGGAAACGATACCCGGGCCGAGTTCAGCAACATTTCCATCGGTCAGAACGGTGCCGGATACGACAAGGTCCAGGGGGATTACAAAACGCCCATGGGCATCTACCGCATTGGCTGGACAAACTCCGACAGCCGCTTCTACAAGTTTTATGGGATCACCTACCCATCCAGAATCGATGCGAAACGGGGCCTGGACAGGGGGCTGATTGACCGGGCAACGTACCGTAGCCTAGTCGACGCCGATCTGCTCGATCAGGTTCCGAGCCAGTACACGCGCCTCGGTGGTCAGATCGGGATTCACGGGATCGGATCTGCTGATCCGGAAGTCCACAAGGTCGCCAATTGGACCCGCGGCTGCATTGCCATAACCGACAGTCAGATTGACAGCTTGAGCTCCTGGGTGAGGAAGGGCATGTTTGTGCTAATTCGATAGTAGATGATTAAGCACTGGAAACGCTCGCGGATTCGGGTCAGAATAGAGAGACGAAGATCGAATCTTAGCCGTGATAATGTTCCCTTGCCCAGTTAGAAATAAGGATTGAAAATGTTAAAAATTGTCTCGAAAGTATCTGCGTTTTTGTTCGTAGTGATGGTAGCCGGGGGCTGTGCAACCCATCAGGATTTGGCTGATCTGGACAAAAAGGTTGAAGCAGCTGTTACCGCCGCAGAAGAAGCCAATACCAAGTTGGACCGCATGTTCAAACACTCAATGATGAAATAAATCGTTGATCGATGTTTTTGGGAAAAGCCCCGCAGTTTTCTGCGGGGCTTTTTTGTTTGCCAGAGGCTGTTCAAGGGTTACTGAATCCCATGCAAAATATCCAGGGAATTTGTCGCCAGACGTGTTCTAGCGACATCAAGATGGCCACCCTGCGGCCAGGCGGGTTTCTCCGTTGACCGGGGAGCCGACAACGACGTCTAAGGTGCGGATGGTGGAAATCGACGAAGCCAATGCCACCCAGAGAATTGACAACTTTCTGATTTCTAAGCTCAAGGGGGTTCCAAAAAGCCGAATATACAGAATGATCCGCAAGGGCGAAGTGCGGGTCAACAGCAAACGCGCAAAGGCCCAATACCGGCTGAAGATGGGCGACTCGGTTAGAATTCCACCGGTTCGAACTGCTTCGGTTTCGAACCCGGAAGCTGGCGCCAGGCTGATCGAAAGCCGGCTCAGTAACAGAATTCTTTATCAAGACGACGATTTTCTGGCGATCAACAAACCGTTCGGGATTGCGGTTCACGGCGGAACTGGGTTGAGCTTTGGTCTCATTGAAGGTCTTCGCGCCCTGCGCAAGAACGACCGTTTTCTGGAATTGGTACACAGGCTGGACCGTGACACGTCGGGTTGTCTTTTGATTGCCCGGAAACGCAGCATGCTCAGGCAACTGCATGAATCCTTCCGGAATGATGAGGTGGGTAAACGCTACACTGCATTGCTGTCTGGTGCTTTCCCGAGGAAGAAGGTCAGGGTTGATCAGCCGCTGCGCAAGAATATCAGGAAAAGCGGTGAATGGATGGTTGAGATCCGGGAAGACGGCAAGGCATCCAGCACCGACTTTCTTCGAATCCGCAAGTTCAGTCAATCGAGCCTGGTTGAGGTGTCGCCCAAAACAGGACGCACTCACCAGATCAGGGTGCATGCTGCGCACCTCGGCTTTCCACTTGCCGGAGACGAACGCTACGGTGAGGACGAGTTCAATCGAAAAATGCGAGTTTTCGGTCTCAAACGTCTTTTCCTACATGCAAGCTGTCTTGAATTCAGGCATCCGCGCGATGGAAGGAAGATGCGTATCGAAGCTCCACTGGATCCCGAACTGACCAGCGTCCTGGAACGCTTGCAGGATGACCAGGGATTTTGAACTGCTGGTATTCGATTGGGACGGGACCCTGGTTGACTCGATCACCTGGATTGTCGAGTGCATAGAGCGCGCTGCCCGGTTTTGCAGGCTTCGGGTTCCTGTGGTGGAGGATTCTCAGCGCGTGATCGGGCTGGGCCTTGGCGAAGCCATGGCGGTTCTTTACCCGGAAGTTTCATCTTCAACGCGATCCAGGTTCTGTACGGTCTACCGTGATTACTTCCGTTCACGGGAAATGACGCCGGATCATTTGTTCGACGGGATCGTGGAGATGCTGGGGCGACTCAAAAGCCGTGGTTACAAGCTAGCAGTCGCTACAGGCAAGACACGGACTGGATTGGAGACGGCGCTTGTATCAACTGGGGTCGCTGGCCTTTTTGATGCAACCCGATGCGCCGATGAAACGGCGTCAAAACCCGATCCGCTGATGCTCTGCCAATTGATGAGCGAACTTCGGGTATCAAACCACGCTACCCTGATGATCGGGGATTCGGTTCATGACCTGCGAATGGCGCAGAATGCCCGTGTCGAAGCAATTGCGGTATCTTGTGGTGCCGATAGTCCAACGAGACTATCGGAGCTTGCGCCTCTTTTCGTGCTTGATCACACCACGGACCTGACAAAGATTCTGGCTCATACGGAGATCCAATCCTGTTCGGCGAGGGGCCAGGGTGGTGAACTGAGATGTTAGATCTGGCACGGTGGAAATCTTGAATTCGTGCGCCGAATTTCGGCTCCGGAGGTAGGTGGGCCGGCTGGATGTCGATCTTCCCTCTGGCATGGGTCTAATGAGTTACTCGGATTTGCTTCTTTCGTTCCCAGTGTCGGGGAAACTGGTCTGGATCGGCCTTCGATCATCGAAAGATCTTCCAATGACCGAGGTTGATGAGGTCATGGCCTGTTCGCAAACAGGGTTGATTGGTGACCGTTACGCCGGCAAGTCGGGCAAGCGCCAAGTGAGCTTGTTGCAGTACGAGCACCTGGCTGTTATTGGTGCCCTAACCGGCCGCAACGTCTGTCCGGATCTTCTTCGACGTAACCTCGTGGTGTCAGGGATCAACCTGCTTGCACTGAAAAAGGTCCATTTTCGAATCGGGGGCGCAGTTCTTGAGATTACTGGCGCCTGTCACCCGTGCTCGAAGATGGAAAAGACTCTGGGTCCCGGTGGTTTCAACGCGATGCGCGGGCATGGGGGAGTCACCGCTCGGATTGTGCAGGGAGGACGAATACAATTGGGTGACGGGGTGATGCCGATCGGTGCATGGGAATAGTCGATCGCTGGGTCGATAACGGAACCGGCGTTCATTGGAGAACCGGCCCGGCCAGATAGATCCCCGCGTGTGCCGACCCTGCGGCAGCAGTATCTGATGGACCTTGACCATGACGGCGTGCAGGGGCAAGATTTATCTTGACGAAACAGGTAATAACCATTAGGGTGATTTCCCATTTTTTCTGGGTTTCTGAGCATTTTACCGGTAGTTGGTAAAAGAACATCGGCGCCGTTTGGAAAATGGGTATAGTCCGATAATCAATAATATAGTAAAAGGATGGGAATCGTGGAGCTGAGCGGCGCGGAAATCTTAATGCGGTGTTTGAAAGAAGAAGGGGTGGAGTACATATTCGGCTACCCCGGTGGGGCGGTACTCCATATTTATGACGCACTGTTCCAGCAGGACGATGTCAAACACATCCTAGTCCGCCACGAGCAGGGGGCGACGCATGCCGCCGACGGATACGCACGAGCAACGGGCAAGCCTGGCGTAGTGCTGGTAACCTCGGGGCCGGGAGCCACCAACGCCGTAACCGGCATTGCCACTGCCTACCTGGATTCGATTCCGTTGATCGTGATCTCTGGGCAGGTGCCATCACCGGTAATCGGAAGTGATGCCTTTCAGGAAGTCGACATGGTGGGGATTACTCGCCCGTGCGTTAAGCACAATTTCCTGGTCAAGGACGTGAGCGAGATTGCCGAAACGATGAAGAAAGCCTTCATGGTTGCAACCACCGGCCGACCCGGGCCTGTAGTGGTTGATATACCCAAGGATACTACGGACCCCTCGATCAAGGTTCCATTCAAGTATCCGAAACAAATATCAATGCGTTCTTACAATCCTGTAGTAAAGGGGCACAAGGGCCAGATCAAGAAAGCGGTTGATGTTATTCTGGAAGCCGAGCGTCCGATGATCTACAGCGGTGGTGGGGTTGTCCTCGGCAACGCCGCTAAGGAACTGACCGAGTTCACGAAACACCTGGGCTATCCGATTACTAATACCCTGATGGGCCTGGGTGCGTACCCGGCGACTGATTCACAATTCGTCGGGATGCTGGGCATGCACGGGACCTACGAAGCAAACATGGCCATGCATGAATGCGATGTACTCATCGCGATTGGGGCGCGGTTTGACGACCGGGTAACCGGAAAACTCAGTGAATTCTGCCCCAATTGCAAGATCATCCATATTGACGTCGATCCTTCCTCAATTTCCAAGACGGTCAGGGTCGATGTGCCGATCGTGGGCGAGGTCAAGCCGGTTCTTGCCGAAATGATCGAACTGCTGAAAGGCAGCAAGAAGAAAGCACCCGCAAAGGCGATCAAAGAATGGTGGAAGCAGATCGATGAATGGCGCAGGATGGATTGCCTCCACTACGATCGCGGCAGTGAACTGATCAAGCCACAATTCGTTATCGAGACACTCTACGAAGTGACTGGCGGTGACGCTTACGTCACTTCCGATGTGGGTCAGCATCAGATGTGGGCTGCTCAGTATTACCCTTTTGACAAACCGAGACGCTGGATCAATTCCGGTGGGCTGGGGACCATGGGGTTCGGACTACCGGCCGCGATCGGAGTCAAACTGGGATACCCGGATTCGGATGTGGTCTGCGTGACTGGTGAGGCAAGCATCCAGATGTGTCTACAGGAACTGTCGACGGCTCTGCAGTACAACACGGGGATCAAGATCGTCAACCTGAACAACCGCTTCATGGGCATGGTTAGGCAGTGGCAGGAATTTTCCTACGAGAGTCGGTATTCCCATTCCTACCTCGATACGATCCCCGACTTCGTGAAGCTGGCCGAAAGCTATGGCCACGTCGGGATACTGGTAGAAAAACCTGGAGACGTCAAGGATGCTCTGAAGGAAGCTCTGAAACTGAAGGACCGGACGGTCTTTCTCGATATCATTACCGATCCGACCGAAAACGTGTACCCCATGATCGAGGCCGGAAAGGCGCACAATGAAATGCGTCTTGCACCTGGATCAATTGGCAGCAGGGAGTTGGCCTGAATGCGACACATCATTTCAATCCTGATGGAAAACGAGTCCGGCGCATTGTCGCGGGTTTCAGGGCTTTTTTCGGCACGCGGATACAACATTGAGTCGCTGACGGTTGCGCCGACCGAGGACCCCACCTTGTCTCGCATGACCGTGGTGACTCGTGGTAGTGATAGGATTATCGAACAGATCACGAAACAGTTGAACAAGCTGGTTGACGTAGTGAAACTGATCGACCTTTCAGAGTCCGAGCATATCGAACGCGAACTGATGATGATCAAGGTTCGCGCCGAAGGTGACGCCCGTAGTGAAGCCAAGCGGCTGTGCGAGATCTTTCGGGGAAACATTGTCGATGTAACCGCCAGCAGTTACATCATCGAGGTTACCGGGGCGGCCAGCAAACTGGACGCCTTGATCGCTGCACTCGACGAAAATTCCATTATCGAGGTCGTGCGTTCCGGGACGACAGGTATTCCGCGTGGATTGACGGGGCTGCATGTTTGAGCTTGGGCAGAATCATGCCTGACCGGATCCAGAAAATTTTTCAGTAAAATTTTTAGAAATGAGGAGTTCAATGCAAGTTTATTACGATAAAGATGCCGACCTTTCGATTATCCAGAGCAAGAAGGTAGCCATCGTTGGTTACGGGTCTCAGGGGCACGCTCATGCCAATAACCTGAAGGAATCCGGAGTGGAAGTGGTCGTTGGCCTGCGGTCTAACTCGTCATCGGTTGTTAAGGCCGAAGCCGCTGGGCTCAGTGTGATGCCGGTCGAACAGGCCGTTGCCTGGGCTGATCTGGTCATGATTCTGGCGCCCGACGAGTTACAGGCACAACTCTATTCAGAAATCATTGAACCCAATATCCCGCAGGGCTCCGCACTGGCATTCGCTCATGGTTTCAATATTCACTTCGAACAGATTCAGCCGCGTGCTGACCTCGACGTGATCATGATCGCGCCCAAGGGACCGGGTCACCTGGTGCGTTCAACTTATACAGAGGGTGGTGGAGTACCGTCACTGATTGCCATTTTCCAAAATGCTTCCGGAATGGCCAAGGAAATCGCTCTGTCCTATGCTTCGGCAAACGGTGGTGGTCGTGCCGGGGTCATTGAAACCACATTCAAGGAAGAAACCGAAACCGACCTGTTCGGCGAACAGGCAGTTCTCTGCGGTGGAGCTACGGCGTTGATCCAGGCGGGTTTTGAAACGCTTGTCGAGGCGGGCTACGCGCCGGAAATGGCATATTTTGAGTGTCTTCACGAACTCAAACTGATCGTCGATCTGATCTACGAAGGCGGTATAGCGAACATGCGTTATTCCATCTCCAATACGGCAGAATACGGTGACTTGACCCGCGGTTCGCGGGTGATTACCGATGAGACCAAGGCCGAAATGGCAAGGATTCTGAAGGAAATTCAGACCGGCGAATTTGCTCGTGAATTCATTCTCGAGAATCGTTCTGGGAATGCCAGTATGAAGGCGAAACGCCGCATTGGCCGGGAACATCCCATCGAGGAAGTGGGCGCCCAACTGAGGGACATGATGCCCTGGATTAAGGCCAACAAGATCGTTGACAAGGCGAAAAACTGACCGGCCTAGATCAGCAGGTAGCCTGGTGCTGGGAAACTGGCCCCCGGGCTTTCCCGCTTGCAGGTCAAGGTTTCTGAACTTTCTAATACCCGGGCTACGTTGCTGATGAGCAAGTTATCTCCCAGGCGCCATCGCCGCGGAATTTATCTTTTACCGAACCTTTTGACCACCGCAGCACTGTTCTGTGGTTTTTACGGGGTAACGGCGGCAGTCGGGGGGCGTTACGAAACCTCGGCTATCGTTATTCTATTGGCAATGATCCTGGATGGTCTGGACGGACGTGTTGCCCGGCTAACCAATACCCAGAGTGAATTTGGGGCGCAGTATGACAGCATGGCCGACATGTCTTCTTTCGGCATCTCGCCGGCTCTGATCATTTACCTCTGGTCCCTCCAATCACTGGGTAAACTGGGCCTGTTTGCGGCTTTCGTTTATGCGGCGGGAGGTGCCTTGCGTTTGGCACGTTTTAATACCCAATTGGAAACTGCGGACCGGCGTTACTTCCAGGGGTTGCCTAGCCCGGCCGGTGCCGCTGTTCTTGCCAGTTACATATGGGTCGCTACCGAGTACGGTTTTTCGGGCAAGGATCTGCACTACACGTCAATATTGCTGACTATCTTCATCGGTTTGCTTATGGTCAGCAACTTCCGCTATTACAGCTTCAAGGACATTGATCTCCGGGGAAAGGTTTCGTTCCTTGTTGCTACCTCGGTCATGCTGTCGTTCGGCCTGGTGTTTGCTCACCCTCCCGTTATGTTGTTCGTGTTTTTTTTCCTATACGCATTTTCCGGTCCGGCGCTAACCTTGATAGCCCGGCGCAGACGGCGTAAAAAAGGGCTGTCTGTCTAAGGACGGAATCGGCGGGTCAAACCCCGGGTTATACAGTTCTTGAGCTTGGAATATGAAAACAACCAGCGTATATTGCTAATGGCCGAGCATTACCCATGTTTTTCTTTACATTACTGAAACTTTCCAGACTTTTCGTCCTTTCTCCTGGCCTATCACCTGCGTCAAGGGGTCTTTCAGGTTTGCGCTGGTTTCCTGATCTGGGTCCGCTGCTGCCCTGAGGGGCATCCAGCATTCACATCAACAATCATGCAAATTTCCTTTAGGATGCTGTCGGCATTTCCGGATGATGGGCCGATAAGCGGGTTTGGAGTGTCCCAATGAAAGACAAACTGATTATTTTCGACACCACGCTTCGTGATGGCGAGCAAAGTCCCGGCGCATCGATGACACGGGATGAGAAAGT
>JANXGZ010000142.1 GCA_024958995.1 Methylococcales bacterium
ATTTTCTTTTCATTCGAGTTTGATTGGAATCCGGCAGGCGCCTCGACTTCGACTCAATAATGCGAAATAAAAGAGAAAAACTGTTGCTGAGTGTTGCTCTCCTCGCGGTAGCGATTCTTATAGGAGATCGATTGGTGTTGGGGCCGTTGGTTAACAGCTGGAAAATACGTAACGACAAAATTGAAAAATTGGAAAGAGATATTGCCAAAGGTGAAACACTATTGCCACGGCTTAGTACCTCTATGAAAAAATGGCGGACATATTTCCGTGATAATTTGAATAGCACCAACACCATTGCTGAGGATGAAGTATTGCGAGCCATTGAGAACTGGACGGGCGATTCAGGGATATTGCTTACGTCGATTAAGCCGCAGTGGCAGAATCATGATGATCGTTATCAGACATACGATGTTCGATTGGTGGCAGAGGGGACGATGCAGGAAGCGGTCGAATTTGTTCATGCCATTGAGTCGGATGAGCTTCCCTTAAAAATTGAACAGCTCGAATTGGCATCACGTGAAAAAACCGGAAAATTAGTCAGTGTGAGTGTCCATTTTACAGGCCTCAAGCTTGGAGAGGCGCTTGAAGAGGCGTTGCAATGAAGTACAACAAAGACAAGAATCAATTTCCGAAGTTGGGATTTGGAATTCTTCTATGGGTTGGATTGCTTTACGCATCGCTTGGCCAAGCGTCTGAAACAGCTGACAAGCCCTCTGAAACTGATGAAACTGCAGAATTAAAGGAGCAAAAAAGTGAGGTAACAAAGCCGGTTCCAGGTTCACTCCAAGATTTTGATATTTTGCATATCAACAATATATTTGACCCAAACCGGAAACCTTATCAGCCAGACAGGAAACGCCAAGAACCCGAGCCGGAACCCCAAATAGATGCTTTCACCGTTATCGGTCTTATGGCTTATGCTGACCGGCAAATTGCTGTCTTGTCCGGTTCCTCCTCTGAATACAGTGGGGCATTCAAGCTCAATGATCAGATCGATAACTTGAAGCTGATTTCCCTAAGTGATAAAGCAGTCTTGTTTGCCGAGGGCGAAGCCACTTTCAACGTGGATATTGGAACAAGCTTGAGGCGTGTGGATGGTGGTGCCTGGAAAGAATCCAGCGAGCGAGTGCGCACGGCCTCAAAGAGCAGTTCGTCACGCAGTCAATATTCTAGTCGCGGAACAACTCGCAGTGATGAAAATAAAGATTCAGCAAAAGGTTCTGAAGATAAAGAGGACGAATCGGACAGTTCAGCGGATTCTGAGGCGGAACTTCTTCGCAAGATGATGGAGAGGCGCCGGCAAGAGGTCGAGGAATAGAATACTTTACACATAATGAAAACAAATACGATAAACCGAACAAGCCCAATGGAATTCAAGTGGATCACGACACTTGCCCTGATGGGTGCCATCACGCTGTTTGCGCAAGAACGGAATAGCAACATCCCTGCCGATCCGCAAACAGGCAAACCAAGTGCTTTAGCAATCGTTGAGGATCCGCAACTCATGCTGAATTTTGAGAATGTGCCACTTCAATCTGTGTTGGAGTACATGAGTGAAGCTGCTGGGTTCATCATCCTCGGAGACACAGAAGTGCGCGGCGATGTTACGATTCTCTCCAAGCAACCATTGAATCGCGAGGAAGCAGTCGATCTTCTGGACACAATCCTGAATGAAAAGGGGTACACCGCCATTCGTCGTGGACGTATCCTGAAGATTGTCGAAAAAGACAAGGCACTGATTGAAGACATTCCGGTGAAGTCTGGAGCCGATCCGGCGGATATCCCGAAGAAGGATGTGATGGTAACCCAGATTATTCCGATTCGATTCGGCAACGCCGGGCAACTGATCGAAAACATCAGTGAGTTACTGCCGGAATATGCCACCATCTCCGCCAATGATGGCAGCAACGCAATCATCCTGACCGATACCCAGACGAACATTCACCGGATAGCCGAAATAGTCAGTGCACTGGATACCTCCATCTCCAGCATTTCTGAAATCAAGGTTTTTCCGCTTGTTTATGCAGATGCGAAGCAACTGGCCGACGTTATCAAGGGGTTGTTTCAGAGCAGTTCATCCGGATCGAGCAGGTCCTCGAGCAGTCGCAGTAGTTCCGCTATCGCGGAGATGATGCGCGCGCGCTTTGGTGGCGGAAGTAGCAGCAGTCGAAGCAGCGGGAGTAGTGGCCGTTCCTCCCGCAGTAGTGGTAGCGGCAGCAGCGCCGCGCTGGCAGCGGCGTCCAGGGTGGTTGCCATCTCGGAAGAACGAACAAATTCCCTCGTGGTCAGTGCTCCAGGCGATGTTATCCCCACCATAGAGCAATTGGTCAAGGAGATGGATCGCACCATTGAGGATGTTACTGAAATTCAGGTATTCAAATTAAATAATGCCGATGCCTACGAAATGGCGGAGGTACTTACCAACCTCTTCTCGGACAAGAACGAAATTGAGAACTCTCGTGGAGGATACCGTTTCGGCTCTTGGGGACGTTCCAGTTCCAGTTCCAGCAGATCTCGGAGTAGCAGTAGTGGAAATTCAAGTGAAAGGATGCTCCAGCAAAAAAAAGTGGTGGCCGTGGCTGATCCCCGAACCAACTCGGTCATCGTCAGCGCCACCGCCGAGTTGATGAAGCAGATCGCACTAATGGTTGAGCGGCTTGATGACAACAAAGCC
>JANXGZ010000285.1 GCA_024958995.1 Methylococcales bacterium
AGATTCCACGCTGACCAATCGGGCCTGCGAGTGCTTTCACAAGAAGGTTCTGCAAGAAATATAACTGGTGGCCTATCGGCAGAAAATCTTCGGCGACCGACAAGCGCTCCGCACCGATCTGGATGAATGGCAGATAGTCTATAATGAGCAACGAACACGTCAATGAAAGATGCGCTGTGACCTACCGCTACTCGTCAGACTCCAGTGTTTCGGACGGCCTGGCATAGACTGGTCTAAAACCCTCGGTGGGCTGGGCTGATTTGGGCGTCAGCATCGAAACCGAACTACTCTGGATCAAAACCGCCGATACAAAACGCTTCCACAAACTGTTGATCCGACCCGAAAGAGAAGCCTGAAAACAAGCTGGCTTCTGATTGTTCGCATCGCTGCATGAAAGGGGTTTCACAGATGGGACAGGAAATCGAACATAGCTTATTTGAACAACGGGACTTTGAACAATTCCACTCCCACCTTGGCGACGAAACCCGTTACCTCGATAATCTGATCCGGAATAACGCGCTATCGACCCAAGGGATGGTGGCCGGTTTTGAAATCGAGGCCTGGCTGGTCGACCGAAATATGCAGCCGGCGCCAGACAACGAAGCATTCCTGAAACGTCTCAACAGTCCACTTGCCTGCGCCGAACTAGCTCGCTTCAACATCGAAATAAACAATAGACCGGTGACCCTGACTGGTCGTGCCCTAGGGACCCTGTCCCAGGGACTTGAACAAATTGTAGGATCCGTCTTGCAGACCGCAAAAGCTATGAATCTTGGCCTACTGATGATCGGGACCCTCCCAACCTTGCACCAAAACCGGTTAACCCTGCGGAATATGTCCAACCTGAATCGTTTCAGGGCATTGAATGAACAGATCTTTCGCGCTCGCGAAGGTAAACCCATCCACATCGACATTGGTGGCCATGAACACCTGAAGATTGAGCACCATGATGTAATGCTTGAAGCAGCCGCAACCTCCTTTCAGGTTCATCTGCAAACGCCTTTCGATTCGGCGCACCAATATTACAATGCTGCGATCATGGCCTCGGCGCCTTGTGTTGCAGTCAGTGCCAACGCACCCTACCTGTTTAACCGTGATCTATGGGCTGAAACCCGGATTCCCTTGTTCGAGCAAGCGGTAGAAGTCGGTGGCTACAACAGTGTATCCCACGGCCCACTACGCAGAGTCAGTTTTGGCTCCGGTTACGCACATAAATCAATCATGGAATGTTTCAGCGAAAATCTGGAACATTTCCCGATTCTTTTACCCGTTCAGTTCGGTTCAGGCGCGGAAAAGATGGAATATCTCCGCCTGCACAACGGTACAATTTGGCGCTGGAATAGGCCCCTGGTCGGTTTTGACGACAACGGTACACCGCATATTCGCATCGAGAACCGAGTCATCCCGGCCGGTCCAAGCCTCCTAGACATGATGGCGAATGCTGCGTTTTTCTACGGATTGACAAATTATCTCAAACTGGAAAAGGTGGATCCCGAACCGATTCTGCCTTTTCATCTTGCTAAAGATAATTTTTACCAATCCTCCCGCTACGGACTGGACACCACTATCACCTGGTTGGCCGGGGAAAAAGTCCGGTTAAAAGAATTGTTCCTCAGCGAACTGATTCCCCAGGCAATGACCGGACTTGAACGGCTAGGTTTGTGCAAGGTGGAGGCCGCACAGCACATGGAGATCATTCAGCAACGCGTTGAATCTAATAGGAATGGAGCTGTATGGCAACGTCTCTACGCCAAAAATCATCATCGAGACTTAAGAGCCATGACAACGGCCTACCACAAAAATCAATGGTCCGGAAAACCGGTTCATCAATGGACAGTCTGAGCCAGTCCTGCGGGCTTACGCAGATGAATGAGATACCTGACCGGCTGACGGAGGTTCTCCCGGAAGATCTTTATCAGATTCTTCCCGGTCCAACTCTCATCCACCTGCAGGGGGAAAAACCAGAACCCCTGTTGATCTCAATACTGCTTCATGGAAACGAATCGACCGGTTTCTTCGCGGTCCAGTCACTCCTTCAGGAATATCAG
>JANXGZ010000334.1 GCA_024958995.1 Methylococcales bacterium
CTTTCTTGAGTAGGGGTTTGATCCGAACAACGCCGTCCACGAGGGAATATTCGGAATGAACTCTCAAGTGAACGAAGAGGGGTTCCAACATATTTACTGAATCCTGCCGACGGCCTAGCTACGGTTGAGAAGAATCTGGAACCCGGCCACCATTCTCCGAATTTTCGTTAGAGGACAACTCCCTGACCGGCCTGAAACTATAACGATGAAAGACGGTTCCACCATTCGCCAGCAGACTTGCCCGGTGTTGGCGGGTCGGATACCCCTTGTTCATGGAAAACCCGTACCCTGGGCATAGTCGGCCCAGCAACGCCATTTCCGCGTCCCGGCAGACCTTTGCCATGATCGAAGCAGCGGAGATCTCGGCGATCAACTGATCCCCTCTGACCACTGCTTCTCCAGGGTATTCGATGTCTGGAAACTGGTTTCCGTCGACCCAAACCCATTCCAGTTCCGAACAACCCAGCCCTTTTACCGCACGCGCCATTGCCAGCAACGATGCATTCAGGATATTGAGTCGATCAATTTCGCTGGCTTCTGACCTGCCTAGAGACCAGTACAACGCCTTGGAGCGGATGTCTTCCGCAATCCTGTGGCGCCGAACAGCAGAAAGTTTTTTCGAATCAGCCAATCCGTCCACCGGGTTTCGCGGATCCAGAACAACTGCCGCTGCGATCACCGGTCCGGCCAGACAACCGCGCCCAACTTCGTCAACGCCAGCCACTAGACGATCTACCAACAAGGGTTTCCCGGACCTTTCATCCACGCTACCGATAGAGACTGGTTGAAGGTTTCATCAGGATCCAATACGGGAAAAGTCATGGCCGGCTTCTTGAAGACCATGCAAGCCCCGGGACATGCCGTGTCCCATCACTGTTGACCGTTACGGGCTTTAGCTCGACCGGACGGGAACCGGAAGGACTCTTTTCACCGCAAAATACCGCGGCGAGTACCTTGAACAAATGTCAGCAGACAACCGATTGCAGGTGTGTCTTCGTTCATGGTTTGGAGAATCTTGATCGCCTCTTCCAGTCTGAGCCCGGCCTTGTAGATTGTTTTGTAGGCACGGCGGATTTCCTGCACGGTGCGGGGATCAAAGCCATTGCGTTCAAGACCCACCGAATTGATACCGAAGGGTTTGGTCGGTCGGCCTCCAACCATCACATACGGAGGAACATCCAGAGAGATCGAACTACCCATTGCCGAGAAACTGTACCTGCCAATGCTGGTAAACTGGTGCACCAACGTAAACCCGCCGAGGATGGCAAAGTCATCCAGGTCAACATGACCGGCCAGGGAGGCACCATTTGCCATCACCACATTGTTACCTATCTCGCAGTCGTGCGCCACGTGGGCGTAAGCCATCAAAAGATTGTTGCTGCCAACCCGTGTAATGCCTTTGTCCTGTGCCGTACCTCGGTGAATGGTGCAATATTCACGGATTATGTTTTCGTCACCGATTTCCAGGTAGGTAACCTCATTGCAGTATTTCTTGTCCTGCGGGTCCTCGCCCACCGAAGCGAACTGATAGATGGTATTGGACTTGCCAATGACACTCGGTCCATTGATGACAACATGCGAAGCGACCGAAGTACCTCTGTCAATCTGCACGCCGGGCCCGATGATACTGTAGGGCCCTACGGAAACATCGTCGGCTAGTTCGGCCTTAGGATCAATGATCGCTGTGGGGTGGATCAAGACTTTGACTCCGAAGCAGCACACATAATTTCGGCACTGGCCACGAACTCTCCATCCACTTCTGCACGGCAGGCAAAGGCCCAGATATTCCGCTTGTGCCTCAGATAAACGGCCTCGATGGTCAGTTGATCGCCCGGGACGACCGGACGTTTGAATCGGACCTTGTCCAACCCGACGAGATAATAGGTTATGCCCTTGCCCAAAAGGCTTTCTGATGCTAGCAGGCCCGTCGCCTGGGCCAGAGATTCGATGATCAGCACACCCGGCATGATGGGTTCCTGCGGGAAATGCCCGAGGAAATAAGGTTCGTTATGGGTAACATTCTTGATTGCCAGCAGGCGTTTTCCTGGTTCGCATTCCAATACCCTGTCGACCATTAAAAATGGGTAACGGTGAGGCAAATACTCCCTTATCTTGAGAATATCCATCATTATTCTTCCTGGTTGGTCTTCTTGCAGACGGAAC
>JANXGZ010000270.1 GCA_024958995.1 Methylococcales bacterium
GTGTCTGAATTTGAATGATCGCCATAATTTGGGTCGAAACTATTCATCTTCACCGTCGATCCTCCAATTTGAATGAATTGGACTACAACGCGCTACGATTGGTTTCCTGGCTGCTCTTGACCGGGTGTCAGTTTGGAATGGGCGTTTCTCCTTTTTTCAAGCCACCCTGGCTTCTGATCCAACGTCCCTATCGTTAGCGTTGATTTTCACATTAGATTTTTGTCCAAGTTCTGTCAATTGAAAGATTTGATTTTTGTAGGATTTTGCATGTGGCATATTGTCTCACCTCAGTGTAGCCGACCGTCTCATCCGATTTGAGCGAGGTGTTTCCGTCTATTCGACGAAAGCGGTCGTTAAACTGATGGGGTTGATCTTGACTTTCAAATGCAGGCGAACCGCCGTAGGGCGGGTTACCTGGCCGAGTGCCCGGTTGAGTGTTTTTCCTTAAAGGACTGGAACAGATCCCACAGTACCGGGACCAAGAAAATGGTTAGGGCGGTGGCGGTTGCGAGCCCCGAGACGAAGGTGGATGCCATGCTACCCCAGACCTGCGAATAGGACGGGAACCCAACGGCCATCGGCAACAGTCCTAGAGTTGTCGTTAGGGTGGTTAGCAAAACCGGCCTCAGACGTTGATGGACTCCGGCAAAAAGAGCTTTTCTGCGGCTCATCCCAGCCCGGTAATTCTTGTTGATGAAATCGATTAGCACCAGCGCGTCATTGACAACCACCCCGGCCACGCCGACTGCCGCGATGAAACTGTTCAGTGTGAACAGGGTCTGGCTGACCAGTTTTCCAAAGACCACGCCGATCAGTGCGAAGCTGATTGTCGAGAGGATGATCGCCGGTTGAATATAGGATTGGAACTGGCTGGAAAGGATCAGATAGATCAGGAGAAAGGCCAGGATAAATGCATAGGACAGGGAGGTGTACGATCGGCGCGTCGCTTCGTGTTCGCCGCCGTAACTAACTGTCGCGCCCGGGTATTCCTGACGGATGGAATCATAATGCTGCTGGATTTTCTCGACGATGACAGGAATTGATGTCGGTGCGGATGGATCGAGGTTTGCCTGGATGCTGATTGAACGCTGGTAGTCGTATCGGTTCAGTTCGCCCGGTTCCATGTAGGTTTCTATATTTGCCAGGTCGGCCAGCCGGACTGGCCCGCTGGAATCTTCCATTACAGGGATGTAGAGAGCGTCCTCGGGGCGCTTGTAGAACGCGGGATCGATCGCTATCTTGAGATCGATATCGTCATCGGAAAGACGAAACTTTCCCACTATCCTCCCGTCGAGAACGCTTGCGGCTAGCCCGGCGACACGGGCCGGAGTTAGCCCGTATTCCGCTGCCCGCTCGTGCCGGACCCGGAAGCGAATGATTCTTCTGGTTTGACCTCGGTCGTCCTTGAGCCCTTGTAGTTGAGGGCCGATTCCGGGACTTGTTTTGATAAACCGCATCAATTTGTCTGCCAGCCGGGTGATCGACTCCATGTTTGAACCAAGAACCCGTACGTTCAGATCTTTGCCCTGTGGCGGGCCGTCTTTTTGCGGGTGGAGACTTAGTCTGAATACTTCGTTCTGGAATTCTTTGCTAAGGCGTCGATTCATTTCCAACAGGTGTTCAGCCGGCGATTCGAAGGCCTGGTTGAGTTTGGACGGAAGCGTCACCATGACGGTCCCGTAATGGTGACCAAAGATCTGTTCGTAATCCTCGCTGAAATAGAAACCCGCAGCCCCGGCTGCCGCGGTGGCCATGCCTGATCCGTCGCTCATGACGTAACGGGCGATTTTTCTCAAATGGCTGTCGACTTCCTCGATCGGGGTATTGCTCCTTCCTTCGACGTCGATATAGTAAAGCGTGTAGTCATCGGGGAAAAACTTGATTCGAATCAGCGACGAGCGACCGCTGATCGACAACCCTAGAATAGTGATGGCAACCAAGAATAGTGCGATAACCAGGGAAAAGGCCGCTGTCCTGTGTTCCAGGGTCAGACGCAGGCCCTGTTCTACCTTCTGTTGCAGGAACGCCAGCACCCTACCAGTCGATGCGGTCGTCCGCATTTCGTTCGCGTGTCCGGGACGCGGCCCGAATTCGAGGTAATGTACCGGCAGGATCAGCAGGCATTCGATCAGAGAGGCGAAGATCGCGAACGACACAGTTTTTGGAATGACCTCGAAAAATTCGCCGGTGACTCCAGTCATGATGAGCATTGGCATGAAAGCCGCTATGGTGGTCATGGTTGCAGAAATCACCGGTAGTGCGACTTCGGTCACGCCCTTGATGATGGCCTCCTGCAGTGCTTCGCCCTTTTCGATGTGGCGGTAGATGTTTTCCGTCACCACAATTGCATCGTCGACGATGATGCCGGTGACCAGGATGAAGGAGAACAGCGAGATTTCGTTGATTCCCGTGCCTGTGAGGTGCATCAGTGTAGTGCTGAGCATGAACGAAAAGGGGATGCCGACCGCAATCAGTCCGGCATTGCGTACCCCCATGAAATACCAGATGATCAAGGTGACCAGTGTGACTCCCGCGATCATGTTCAGACCCAGGGTGGTGAGCCGGTCGTTGATGTACACCGTCGAATCCTGGGTCAGGACGATCTCCACGTTCTGGGACTTTGCAACAGGACCAAAGCGGGCTACGGCCTGTTGGACCCGGTCTCTGATGTCCAGCGCGTTGCTCGTGGGTGACTTGATGACCTGAATGGACAGCGATCCTCTGCCGTTGACCGAGGTAATGGCCGCAGGATCCTTGTAGTCCAGTCTTGCCTGGCTGCTTACATCCGAAACCCGGACGAAACTGCCGTCGGAATCGGTCCGGATGATGGTCGACAATGCCTGGTCACGGTTGCGAAATTTCTCGTCAACGCGGACCGTGAACTGGCCGGATTGATCCTTGTAGTATCCCGCTGGTATCGAAATGCCAGTCAGTTCCAATGCTCGAGCCACATCGTCGAAGGTGACCCCCAGAGTATTCAGTTTCGCCGGATCCAGCAGAATCTGGAATTCTCTTTCGTACTCGCCGATGATGTTGATTTTGGCAACGCCTGGAATCTGGCGTAGGTCGGGTTTCAGTTCCTCTGCCATTAGAGCCAGCGCGCGGTTGCCGATGTCACCGACTAGATTGACCACCACCACCGGCAGGAAGTCCTCGGTTTCTAGATTGGTCAATTCCGGTGGGTCGGCTTCGGCCGGCAGCTTGTCGAGCCGATTCAGGACATTGAAGCGGATTTCGTCGTAGCCGCTTTTGTAATCGGTGTCATCAATGAATTTCAGATGGATCCTGGATCGTTCCCTGAACGAGGTGGCCTTAATCCAGGCGATGTTCCGTACCGGTTCCAGTGCGTCCTCAATTTCACGCGTGACCAGAGTCTCGACCTCCGTCGGAGATGCTCCGGGAAAGTGCGTGTTGATGATGACCTCGCCGAAATTGACGTTCGGGTAGCGGTCCACCGGCATCTGAAATACGGAATAGCTGCCGGCCAGGATCAGTACCACAAAAACGAGGTTGAAGAAGACCCGCTGTTGCAGGGAGAATTCGATGATCGATTTCATCGAGGCTTATCGGTCGTGAACGACGAACTTTTGTCCGCTGCTGATCGAAGGATGAGAGACACGCACCTTCGGCTGACCTGGTTCGGCGTTCGAAGCCGGGCCCAGGTAGACTACGGGGATGCGTTCCCCGTCCGGGCGTTCGAGCCAGTATTGTTCGTAGCGCTGTTCGACCGCTGTTTCGGGGACAATCAACGCTCCGTTGGTGATCGGAAGGTCAAGCAGAAGGTCGGCTCGAATTCCTCCCCTGCCCAAAACCTGGTCGCCCTCGATTTGCAGGTCGACCAGGATTTTTCGTGATTTCTCATCAAAGCCCGGCGATACGCGCTCTAGACGGGCCGCGGTACGTGTATGCAAATCGGGTAGTTCCAGTACAAGGGTTTCGCCCGCTGCCTGCAGCGCTTTGTACTCGGTCATCGACAGGGCAAAGGGAACCAAAAGCTGCATGAAGTTCCCGACCCGGGCGACCGCATCGCCGATTCGGACCCATTCACCCGGCTCGATATAACGTTCCATCACGATCCATCCCGCTGGTGCCGAAATGCAGAAGCGCTCCCGGCGCTCG
>JANXGZ010000064.1 GCA_024958995.1 Methylococcales bacterium
ACTACAATCGGTAGCAAAGCGCCGCGCATCCCCGTCAGGAAAATCGATTGCGTCTTTTCGATACGTACGAGTGACAGCCGTGCCTCAAACTGTTCTGACTCGTTACGAATAAACTTGGGCCAGGAATCCGTCCCTGGAATCAGTTCTTTTAGCGTTGCCAGCATCTGGCACCCATTACACACGCCCAGGGAGAAGGTGTCGGGTCTATTGAAGAACCGCTGAAATTCGTCCCGAACCTTGGGATTGTAAAGAATGGATTTTGCCCAACCTTCCCCCGCACCCAGGACATCGCCATAGGAAAAGCCGCCACAGGCCACCAGACCTTTGAACTGTTGCAACGTTGTTTTTCCTGAGATCAGCTCACTCATGTGCACATCAACCGCAGTGAATCCAGCGCGAGTGAAAGCCACCGCCATTTCCACCTGACTGTTTACACCCTGCTCTCGGAGTATCGCCACCAGGGGCCTGATACCGGTTGCGATCATCGGCGCGGCTATATCCTGATTGATATCGAATTGATGTTCGACTGATAGCCCCGGATCATCATCTTCACCGACAGTATTGAATTCTTCCTGCGCACACTTGGGATTATCGCGCAGCCCTTGAATCTGGAAACTGCCCCGCGCCCAATGTATTTCCAACTCTTTTCTGGACGACAAAATGAGCTCTTTCTTTCCCTGTTTGATACTGATCGCGTGATCAAGGCGGACACGTGCAATTTCCTGCCCGGTCAATCCATGATTCGCGAGCTCTTCCATCACTCTTTCCAGAGTCTTGGTCTGTACCTGAATCGCAACGCCGAGTTCCTCGTTAAAGAGGAAATCAATCGGGTCATTCCCAGAGGGAACGACAATGTCCAGGCCGGTTCGCGCTGCGAATGCCATCTCCAGCAACGTCGTGATCAAACCTCCGTCAGACCGATCATGGTATGCAAGTACCTCGTCCCAGTTTTCCTGCAGGAATTGGAAGAGTTTTTTGAGCAGTTCAGGATTTTCCAGATCGGGAGCTTCAGTTCCCATTGTGGAATATGTCTGCCCCAGGATGCTTCCACCTAAACGCTGTTTGCCTTCCGCAAGGTCGAGCAAAAGTATGACTGTTTCATCCGGCAACGGATAAAGTTCCGGCGTTAACGTTTCCCGAATATCAGAAACCGGTGCAAAAGCCGAAACGATCAGCGATACCGGTGAAGTCACCGCCCTGAAATCACCATCTTCCTGCCAGCGGGTCTGCATCGACAGGGAGTCCTTACCGACAGGTATGGTGATACCAAGCGCTGGACACAGCTCCATGCCGACTGCTTCAACCGCGTCAAACAACGCTGCATCTTCACCCGAAGCGCCTATCGCGGCCATCCAGTTCGCCGACAAACAAATGTCTTCGATTCTCTCAACTCTTGCGGCAGCAATATTGGTCATTGCCTCGCCAATTGCCATGCGCGCCGAGGCTGCACTTGACAAGATAGCCAGCGGAGTTCTCTCACCCATCGCCATCGCCTCACCGGTATACCCGGAAAACCCTGAGGCGGTCACCGAGACATCTGCAACGGGTGTTTGCCAGGGACCAACCATCTGGTCACGGGCGACAAGCCCGCCAACAGAGCGGTCACCGATAGTGATCAAAAATTTCTTGCTGGCGACAGTAGGATGACTCAACACCCGGAGCAGGGCCTCACCCAGATCAATCCCGGATTGCAGCGGCTTTGTTTTTACAGATTCACGAGAAACGGACTTGTGTAGTTTCGGTGGCTTACCAAACAGAACGGATAAGGGGATATCAACCGGCGAACCCCCAAGTATTGAATCGGACACTTCAAGCTGATCGCCTTCTTTAGCTTCGCCAACAATTGCATAAGGACATCGTTCCCTTTCACAGATCCTCGCGAAACGTTCGACATCCTTGACCGGGACCGCAAGCACATACCGCTCCTGGGCTTCGTTGCACCAGATTTCACGCGGTGTCATACCAGGCTCAGCATTCGGGATTTTTCGAAGCTCGAAAGAACCACCGACACCACCGTCCTTGACCAACTCAGGAAGGGCGTTCGACAGTCCACCCGCGCCAACGTCGTGGATGAACTGAATGGGATTCTCACCCCCCAATTGCCAACACTGGTCGATAACTTCCTGACAACGATGCTGAAGCTCTGGATTTCCGCGCTGCACACTCGCAAAGTCGAGGTCCGCGGTGCTTTCTCCTGATGCCATGGAAGAGGCTGCTCCACCGCCTAACCCTATCAACATCGCAGGACCACCGAGTACAATCAGTGCTGCACCGACCTCAATACTGTCTTTCTGAACATGTTCTGCCCGGATGTTCCCCAAACCGCCCGCGATCATGATGGGCTTGTGGTAACCGCGAATCTCGCCATTCACCTCCTGTTCGAAGGTCCTGAAATACCCGGTAATATTAGGGCGACCAAATTCGTTATTGAAAGCTGCACCACCGATGGGTGCATTAATCATGATATCCAGGGCGGACGAAATTCGGTCTGGTTTACTGGCGTCCATTTCCCAGGGTTGTTTCGAGCCGGGAATATTGAGATTGGAAACCGTGTAGCCCGACAACCCTGCCTTCGGTTTACCGCCCCGGCCGACGGCTCCTTCGTCCCTGATTTCCCCACCAGAACCGGTTGCTGCACCGGGGAAAGGCGCTATTGCTGTCGGGTGGTTGTGGGTTTCCACCTTAATCAGGATGTGAACGTCTTCTTGATACTCCTTATACTCCCTGTCGCGAGGGTCCGGGTAGAAACGGCTGGATGGGTGTCCGGAAATAACCGCCGCATTATCTTCATAGGCAGACAACACGCCTTCCCCGTTTGTCTTGGCGTAGGTGTTTTGAATCATGTCCATCAATGAATGATCTTTTTCGTCAT
>JANXGZ010000193.1 GCA_024958995.1 Methylococcales bacterium
ATTTCCCTCTGTGTGGTGTTTCTTTGCCGCCTTGATGAGTCTCAGCATCTTCTTTTCCCTGGCAAGGAAAGACACGGTGAGGCCCAGTCCGACTGGTTGAGTTGTTTTGTTTCCTTGTGGGTGATGAGGCAAAAGAAACAGACCGCGGGGCAGAGCCGCGAAGAGATGGGAGGTCAAAGTAGAGGATGGAAATTGCAACGATTGGCCTGGCCGTCAGGCCGTTCGGGTCTATAGGGAAAACAAAGTTCTGTTTTTGACCACCCGGTCTGGATTGAAGGGTCGAAACCTATCCGGTCGATTGGTCCTTGTGGCCAGACCTTGCCAACACAAGACTCATGCTTTCCTGGCGATGCAGATTGCCCGCCTGGGCGCAGGCAAGCCTTCACAGGTCAGCCGGCTGTCCTCAGGATCGAGGAAATCGGACAGAGAATGAAACCGCATCCACGGGGTGGTGCATTGTTCCTCGGGGGTTGTAAGGCTGACATCGACCAGCCGGATGTCGCGGAATCCGCAGCGCCTCAACCAGAGCAGCAAGGTCGGGCAGGACGGGATGAACCAGACGTTGCGCATCTTTGCGTAGCGTCCTTCGGGAACCAGTGCCTGGCCTTCGCCCCCGTCCACGACCAATGTTTCCAGCACCAGTTCTCCTCCGGAACACAGGAAGCCCTGTAATTCCAGCAGATGGTCCAGTGGAGATCTGCGATGGTACAGAACGCCCATGGAAAACACGGTATCGAAAGCTCCGATGCCTGCAGGAACGGACTCCACGCCGAGGGGTAAGCTGAACACCGGTTTCTCACCGATGAAATGCCGAATGACCCAGAATTGCACGATGCTGAGCAGAGTCGGGTCGACTCCAACGACCAGTTTCGCTCCGGCACCGGCCATGCGCCAGCAGTGGTACCCGTTTCCGCAACCGACATCCAGCACCCGGCGGTTTTTCAGTGAACTGATGTGGGGTGTGAGTCGGTCCCACTTGAAGTCCGAGCGCCATTCGCTGTCGATGTGAATCCCGTGGATCATATACGGACCCTTGCGCCACGGGTGGAACTGTTCCAGCGCGCTGCGAAGGTGGTGATCGGGTCCGGTAAATGGACTGCTTTGAGGTCCCGCCCGCACTCGGGCTTCGTTCAGGGCAATTTCAGAAACGGGCAGGTGCGGAAGCCGTTCAAGGGCGGTCAGCCAGCCGGGAAAGTCGCCGTGCGCTTGATCACTGAGTACAGCCGAGAGTTGTTCCGGCAGTTGTTCGGCCCATGCTTCCAGTCCGTTGTTGCGGAAGGTATTGGTCAGCGAATCAAGATCGATCATTCTGGATAGGGGTTGAGGGTCAGGTACATTTGTTCGCAATCGCCAGCGGGCATTCCAGATCCCGGTGCATGATGCGGGGAGTGAGACACTGCTTATTTCAAGGTCACCATTTCCTCGGAATTGGTCGGGTGGATGGCTACCGTGTTGTCAAAGTCGTCCTTGCTGGCGCCCATTTTGATTGCCACGGCGAAGCCCTGCAGCATCTCGTCGGCACCCTCGCCGATGACATGACACCCGAGTATCTTTTCTGAATTACCCACGGTCACCAGTTTCATCACCGATTTTTGCTCCGTGCTGGAAAAGACCTGGCTCATGGGTTTGAATCGGCTAACGTGGACATTGACCTGGTCGCCGTGTTGTTGTTTTGCCTGTTCCTCGGTGAGCCCAACGGTGCCGATGGGTGGGTGGCTGAAGACCACTGTCGGGATATTGCTGTAATCCAAGCGTCGTTCAGCGAAGCCGCCGAAAAGACGGTCGGCGAGCTTTCGTCCTGCCGCAATCGCGACCGGCGTCAATTGTGCCCGCCCGGTGACATCACCCACGGCGTAGACATGCGGCACGTTGGTTGCCTGCCACTCGTCAGTTCGGACAAAGCCGGCTGCATCGGTCAGAACGCCTGCAGATTCGGGTTGCAGTCCCTCTGTGTTGGGGCTTCGTCCGACTGCCCACAGAACCTGGCTCAGGTCGGGTAGGTCGGGACCGTCCGCAAACCGAACCGAGAGTTTTGCCTGGTTATCCCGTGCCAGGGAGGTCACCGAGCGGTTCATTTGCAGGTCGATGCCCTGCTCCCGGTAGTGCTCAGCCAGCGATTGAGAAAGGGTTTCGTCGAAGCTCCGGAGAAGCCGGTTCCCCCGGGCGATCAGGGTGACGCGGGTCCCCAGTGCATTGAACACTCCGGCTAGTTCAACGGCAATGTAACCGCTGCCAATGATCGCAACGTGACCCGGTTGCTGTTCAAGCGAAAAAAAGCCGTCTGAAGTGATTCCCAATTCGCTGCCCGGGATATCGGGTAATGCGGGACGGGCTCCGGTGGCAATGAGTATCTGGTGGCCCTGGAACAGGTCACCGTTGACACGAATGGTGTGCGGATCGACAAAGGAAGCGCAACCGTTCTCGATATTCACACGGTTTCGATCCAGTGTGTTTTTGTAGACTCCGTTCAGGTGGCGGATATAAGCATCCCGTGCCTGCTTGAGGGTTTGCCAGCTGAATCCCCTGGCATGGACATCGAAGCCGTAACCGCTGGCCTGCTTGATGGCTTCGCCATGTCGGGCCGCAAACCACATGACTTTTTTCGGCACACAACCGACGTTGACACAGGTTCCGCCAAGCGGGCCCTGCTCGATTAGCAGGCAACGCGCACCGTAGTTAGCAGCCCGGTTAGCGGTTGCGATACCGCCGCTGCCGCCGCCAATGACGACCAGATCGTATTGCTTGGACATGCGGTAAAGCTTATGCCGTTGGGTGCTCAGCCCTCAACTTTCCGAGATGGTCTCGAAGGCAAAAGACGGGGAATCGTTGAAGGATCATTGAGGAGCCAGGCTGATACGGTCTTTCGACCGGGATACCGTGATGCATGATATGTTTCTTGAACCCGGTTCGGGCTAGGTATTGTAGGGCTATTGGTTGGATGGTTTTGCTGATGGCTGTATCGTGCCGGAAGCAAACGGTCTTTGTCCAGAGGAAAGTCGTAAGTGAGCGGCACAATCCGTTGTCTTATTCGGTGGGTTTTTCTGACCCGGTGAAGCCAATGGTCTGCAATCGAGTCAAAACCAGCGGTCGACTTGGTCGTCTAGGTCCTGCTGACATGCCTTCAACTGGTCGCTGTACTGTTCGCTTCGGCGCCGGACTTTTGCCGCGACTTTTTTCAGCCAGGCCTTTTTCTGGTAGGTTTTCCTGGCGTAACCGCCTCTGCCTTCGTGGTAGGCCAGGTATTGTCCGTAGGTATCCCACTTGGAAATATTGAGTGCCCGGTGGGTGCCGCTGGAATACCAGCCGATGAAGTCAATCGAATCAGCAAAATCTTCCCGATCCGCCCCGGAATTTCCGCTCCGGCGGATGTAATCGTCCCAGGTTTCGTCCTTGGCCTGCGCGTAGCCGTAGGCTGAGGAACTGCGTGGCAGCGGAATAATGCCTAAGAGCCACGGGCGCTCGGGTTGGGCATCAGAAACGAAGTGTGATTCCTGTTGCATGATCGCCATCATCAGGTGGATCGGTGTGCCCCATTCATTGCGGGCATCCCTTGCGGCTTCATACCAGTCTGTGTTGCCCCGGAAAATGACGCATAGGTTAGTCGTGCTGGCGGGACGGTAGGTTGCGCAGGCCGTAAGTCCGGTGAGGCAAATGGCCACGCAAATGACTTTGAGGGTGCGGGTGGGCATGTTGTCAGAAACGGTTTGTTTGCGCGGTCGGTGTTTGCATGGAAGCCTGGGCGAGGGGTCATGGAATTGCTGCTGTCCGTCCATCGTTCCGGATTCGGGGCGGCGTCTCCATATTATAAGGTTGCGGTTCCGTCTTTCCAGGGCTTCTGCTTTTCGCCGGGCGTTTGCTGAGGCTACCGGGCTGGGCGGGTCAGTGCCGGGCTACGCTAACACCGTTGGCAGGGATCAAGGAAGGCGCCCCGGAAGCGTTGGTTCCTATCCTCGGCATTGCTCACCGTGTATTGGGGCCATCGCGGTTTCCCGATTACGCCGCGACTGTTACAGAGCGGTCATGCGTTGTCGACAGTTAACCGGGCAAAGAGTCACCCTTTCAACCTTCAATCCTTCCCTTTAATCGGCTGTTGCTAATTTTTGGTCTGGTGCTGTTCTCTATCCCGAACGGCTGGGTGTTGACCGGTTAGACCACGGTTCGTTGTTCGAGACCCCCTCGGGGTTTCCTTTCAGTCTACAGACGGCGTCTCCCGCGGACCCGCTGGTCTAGGATTTAGGATAACGTCAGCAATGCCCCGCGCTCCGGTCAACGAGAGGATCAATGCGGCGACCCCGACCCGCGTTCGTGGATGGGCAAGGATGCCATGATCGAAATCATGGGCTTCAATAAAATATTTGCCAAATGCAAATGAAGCGTTTACCATGCCCGGCTGTTCTCTTGCTGAATGGCGAGACAATCTAGAATCCCCTTCCCCTGGGTTTATCGAATTCCTGTAAGGCAATCAAGTTGCTTTAACGAGGATCAGGGGACACCTTTAAATCAGAGAAATGATGAGGAAAAAGATGAATAGAAAGTTTTTGGTTACAACCATTGTCGCGTTGTT
>JANXGZ010000237.1 GCA_024958995.1 Methylococcales bacterium
GGAAGCACGCGCACGCATCTGGAAACTGTACATGGCAGGTTGTGCGACGATCTTCGCTCAGGACCGTCTGCGAATTCACCAGATTCTTGCGGTCAAGAATCGGCTTCCCGAAGGCACCAACGATTTGCCTCTCCGTCCAGACTGGTGACATTCACCTTCTCAGACTCTGCCGTTCCAGCGCTCAGCAGATCAGAAGCAAAATGATGAGCAGAAAATTGTGTCGCAACCGCTTCCCGGCATTCAAGGCAATGTTCGCCCTGGAAAGGCAGTCACATTCGATAACCGGCTCATGGTGACTGTTCGACGACCAAAGTAACTATAACATCGTGTCTGATGGGTCTTGTTCATTGCCTTGAAATCAATCCGGGTGCGCTGACCCGACCGATCCTTATAACAAAGCCTGATCTCTGATGGTTGCTCTACGCCATGTCGTTATTTTTCGATTAGAGATCACTTCAGTTGCAACCGGATGAAGATCATCTACATCGGTTCATCGAGCCCTCTCTCATTGACACCGTTGGAACAATTGTTGATTTCCATCCATCAGGTCTGCGCAATTGCGCTTCCAGCAGAAAGCCTAGAATGTACGCAAGACCCTCGATTCCCGATTACTCTAGAACGCCCTGGATCGATCGAGTCCCTCGCTCGATCCAACGAGATCCCGCTGATCAGATTACCGTTGGATCTTTCTCAAAGCCTGGTTCAGATTAAGCAATTTGAACCCGATGTGATTCTGGTGTCCTGTTTCCCCCGAAAACTACCCATGTCGATCCTTTCGGTCCCGACGGTCGGATGTTTCAATCTACATCCTTCGTTACTTCCCGCCCATCGTGGCCCAACGCCCTTGTTCTGGCAGTTCAGGGACGGACGAACCGAATTTGGCGTTACGCTGCACAGAATGTCATTGCAGCTGGATGCGGGAAACATCATCGGCCAATCAGCGGTAACGATCCCTGATGGTGTTACCATGGGGCGGGCAAATAGCCTGCTGGCAACTGCCGGCTGTCAATTGATCGCACGAGCATTGACTGACTTTGAACAGGCAGCGGTTCACGGAATTCCACAGGACGAGGACATCGCGAGTTACCAGGGTTTCCCTTCAGAATCTGATTTTGCCGTTAGTAGCCTTTGGACAGCAAAGAGACTGTTCAATTTTATTCGCGCAACGAGTGAACCGGGCAGAATCTACCCCTGCACTGTGGCTGGCCATGTTTACCCATTACTTAAAGCGATGTCTTACCAAGAAAGCGGTAATGCTAAAATGGTCGCCACCTCGACTACGGTCACCATTCCATGTGCGCAGGGCTCGATCATCGCGCGGTTTTTAGCCGATTAGAGCGATGGATCCAATGAATTCACGATAACTTCAAACCCAATCTACTGTCCATTCCTGCACTTTAATTTTAATGATTTCCATGACCTCTCCAGAACAATACCGTCTCGTCGAAACTCGCTTGCAAGAACGGCTTTCAAACCAAACGACCCGTTGCAACCTGTGTTTGTGGCGCTGCAAACTCGGCCATGGCCAACGGGGGTTCTGCCAGGCCCACGTCAATCGCGATGGCACACTCTACAACCTTTCTTATGGAATCTTGTCATCCATCAACATTGATCCCATCGAAAGCAAGCCCGTCAAACATTTTCGACCCGGAACGCGGGTTCTTTCGGTCGGCAGTTATGGATGTAGTTTTCGTTGTGGGGGCTGCCACAATCTCGAAATTTCGTGGGGCGTGAGTGCATTGGATGATCTGGCCAAGGGAGAATCGAGGCAAGCCTGGGTACCTCCCGAGTTGCTCGTAGAGACCGCTCTTAAATCCGGTGTGCAGGGAATCGCCTTTACTTATTCTGAACCGGCGGTTTGGTTGGAATATGTAATCGATGTCAGTCAGTTAGCCCATGAAGCAGGTTTGTACACCGTCTACGTCTCCAATAGCTTCATTACCGACGAAGCCTTGGAATTGGTCGCACCGCACATTGATGTGCTTTGCTCAGACATCAAGAGCATGCGGGACGACTTCTATCAAGGCATTTGTGGTGCGGCAACGGTGCAACAAATCCTGCACGCGATCAAAAAAGCACAGGACCTCGGCATTCATGTGGAAACCCGAACCAATATTATTCCGGGAAAAAATGACAACCCGGACGAGTATGATGAGATTGCTTGTTGGGTGCGCGACAACCTGGGCAAAAGCAGCCCGTGGCACATTACCCGGTTTTTCCCCGCCTACAAGCTAAGCGACATACCGCCAACACCGGAACGGTCGCTGTTCGAAGCCAAGGCCGCCGCCGAGCGGGCCGGATTGGAGAATGTCTACGTATACAACGACAAGGGATGCGACTGTGCGGAAGAAAATCAACCGGTTGAATTTTATCTGAACAGCCGCGGTGAGGATCTGCACCAGATCAAGAAGTGTGCAGCAAACTGTTGTGGTGAAGAAGGTATCGTGCTGAAAAAATACGAACAGGCTACAATGGCATAATTTCGCCGGCTAAAGCGAGGAAGCTCAAGATGGCAAGAACAGTGAACTGTGTAGTTTTAAAGGAAGAATCAGAAGGCTTGGATAAACCGATGTATCCAGGCGAATTGGGCAAAAGAATCTTTGA
>JANXGZ010000293.1 GCA_024958995.1 Methylococcales bacterium
CGCTGGCCAAGGGATCTGACTTCGAGGATTTGCAGGCGATTCTGGCCACCCCGCAACTGGGGCAACAGTCTCCACCGCTTTACAGCCCACGCGAAGGCCGCAAACAGGCCAAGAACCAGAAGCAACATCCCCATAAGTTGCACCAATGACTCCAAACCTATGCCCGGCCCCTCAGCCAAGACACTGCCTCCCACGGTGCTGGCAGCCTCAACACCTCCCGAGTTCGCCTCTGCCTCAAGCCCCATAAGAAGAAGAGCAGGTGCAATTACCGAGACCGCGGATAACCGCCAAGCCGGCATCACGTCACCTCTTCAGTAGAATCGGGCGCCGGCGACTCCTCCGCCGCTTGGCCACTCCCGGTTGAAACTTCGGTGATTTTTATGCCGAGATTATCCTCGACAACGACTATTTCCCCTCGCGCCACAAGTTTCTGGTTAACAAAAACGTCGATCGGGTCATTCGCTAGCTTGTCCAGTTGCACGACGGCACCAATCCCCAACTGCAACAGATCCTTCATGGTCATTTCACAATTCCCCAGCTCCACGGTGAGTTTCACCGGGACATCAAGAAGGAATTCCATGGTGTTTTGATTTTCAGCAGTCGTTGGCATGGCGAAGATTTAATTTATTTTCCAATGTACTTTGTGATTTCTACAGCGGATTTTTTGGCCGCACTCCCGAGTCGCCCGATAAACTTCGGACGATCAGCCAGTCGAACCTCCACACTGTCAAACGAATCAGATTTTAACGGCAGAAAGTCGCCCACACTGAAATTCAAAAGGTCCCTGCTGAGCATTTCAACGTCATCCCATACCGCGGAAACGTGCAATTCGACATCGTCGTAGGCTGTGTTCCATGTGGGCATCAGGTTCTTCTTGCTTGCGGCATCCTTCCTTTTCACATCGGTGTCTGCCGTCAGTTGTTGAATCAACGGCTCGCTCATTTTCACAGGGAGGACAAGCTGAATCCGGTCGAACACGTCCCCCATGGTGGCGGTGTACTTCAACACCTTCACCTCCTCATCAGGATCACAGATTGTCAAAAATTTGGGGTTATTCTCGAATCCCAACAAACGCGGAATAAGTATTTCACGGGTCTTCCAGTTCTCCGCCCACTCCTGAAGCAGAATTTGTGAGGCTTGGTCAATGAGGGAATGTTCAACTTCACGCAACGGCCTGTCCGGGTCAACCATGGCCCCAATCCCGCCGAGCATACGGTCGGTCAGCACCAATCCCAGCGAAGGAGCAAAGTCCAGAACCCCAATGCCCTGCAGCGGTTCCACCTTGAACAACACCAGATGACACGGGGTTGGAGCGTTGTCCGTATATTTCTGGAAGGTCATGGTCGAGACCTCTTCCAGTTCCATGGAAAACTCGGCACGGACAAATTGCGACAGTCGGGCTGCCATGGCACGGGCAACGGCCGTGTTATGCGTGCGAAATCGATGAAGGTCTGATGACGAAAGACTGGCCGCTTGGCCAAATGTAAACGGTATTATCGCCTCTTCGGGCAACCCGATCTTCTCACCACGATAACGAAAAACTTCAACCAACCCTTCCGGGCTGGTTTCTGATATATCATCCATGGTTTCAGGGGCAACCATCGTTAAGTTAGACCTTATTGGTGCGTAAAGTAAGGCAGAAACACCTCCTCCACAGGATCCTCCTTGAGAAGCTTGATCAATTCATGGTCATAGCTACGAATTTTATAGAAAGTAGATTTAAGTTTTATTTTTAATTGCTGCCTATGGACATCTTCTGGGACTTTTAAGTCATTTTCATTTAATTCAACAAAGTACCCACGTGTTGCAGCAACGAGCATGGATTTGAATTTGCCTAAATGAGTCTCCATTAACTTTACCTCGTCCTCTGCATGTGCGCCAGTAATGGTCGTCCTTAAAAGAAACCCTACCTTTGCGCTTAGTACCTTGTTGTTGTCACCCTTGATATTAACAAGAATTGATTCCCCCAGTTCAAAGGGTACTTTAATCGCCTCTCCATCACCTTGATGAGAATCACCGTGCCCCCCTCCTCCCTCATGGTGAGCATCATCACTTAGGTCTGCTGGCGTTTCCTTATCAGGGGGTTTTAAAGCTGGCACTACCATGAAATTGAAAACACCAGCAATGCCCGCAACAATAATGATTGCGGCGATAATGGGCCCCATGATGCCACCACCTTTTGACGGCGGCGCAGCAGGTGCGGACTCTGCTTCAGGTTGTGGATTGGGTTCTGCCATTTTTTTCAGGATTCCTGCCGCGCGCAAGTCAAGCGGCAGCAGGATTATGAGTGTTTAGGCTTATCGTTTCAACCGAAGAAGTTCCTGGAGGATTTGATCGCTGGCCGACACCATTCGGGCGTTAGCCTGAAAAGCGCGTTGGGTTGTGATCAACTTCGAGAATTCCTTGGCGACATCTACATTCGACAACTCCAATGCACCCGCCTCAATCCGGGCGAATCCATCACTCCCCGGGGAACTCCATTCGGAAACCCCGGCATTCGCCAAGTTCGAGTACATGTTGCCCCCTTCCTTGTCCAATGCCTGCTGGTTGGTGAACTTACGCAGCAGAATTTGCCCACGCGTATATTGCGTCCCGTCTGTCAGCATTACATTCACACGCCCGGCGGTGTCCACGTTCACGTTTTGAATCTGTGCTGTCGTTGTCACCGCGACCTTGACGAGCGAAGAATTAAACAGGGACCCGCTTTCAATCTTTACGGCACGAAGCCTTGAAAAGGCATCCTCAGACGAATTATGAATGGTGAAACCTTTTTCGCCCTTGACGCTAACATAAAACGTCTGGCTAAACCCGCCTGAAGAATCCTGGTCGTCAAGATTGCTTAAGGGATTGAATCCTTCATGACTCAACCTGCTGATACCACTCAAGTCCGACTCGGCAAGAATGACAGAACCGGTCAGCTTTATCTGCCCAGCCAACGGAGTGTCTTCCTCTATAGAGCCAACGCGCAATTCCTTGCCGATTCCAAAGTTCAACACTGTTCCCACTTTAATAGGCGCCAAGGAAGAATAATCGTCTGCATTCAGATTAAAGGACCATTGATCTTCAGTTCCAGTCGTTGCCATGTTTGCAATATCGACCGTCGTTACCAGCGACATGAGCGGCGCCAATGTAAATTTCGTTTCCGTTGCCAGGGATGGCATGGGGTCTCTTCCTGCAACGGTACCTGTGATTAAATACTCGTCTCCTTGCACAACCGCTGTCTCAACGACCAATTCCTTCCCAACGCCAAAGTTGAGCACTTTGCCAGGCTTCATTGAAGTCAAGTAATCATCGGCGGGAATCACAAACTGCCAATTCCCTTTGAAGTTCGCATCACCTTCGGGCATTTGTACCCCACCTTCGTCAACCGAACTCATTGTGCCAGCTGTAATGTTAACCGAATTGGGTATGT
>JANXGZ010000071.1 GCA_024958995.1 Methylococcales bacterium
GAAGGTAGTCGTGAAGCTGATTAACCCAATTGCGATGGAAGATGGGTTGCGTTTTGCGGTTCGTGAAGGGGGCCGTACGGTAGGTGCGGGCGTCGTTTCCAAAGTGATCGAGTAATCAGCATGTCAAACAAAAATATAAGAATTCGTCTGAAAGCATTCGATCACAAGCTGATTGATCGGTCGACCCTCGAGATTGTAGAAACAGCTCGCCGGACTGGTGCCCAGGTGGTTGGACCGATTCCGCTACCGACGAAGAAAGAGCGCTTCACGGTGTTGATTTCTCCGCACGTGAACAAGGATGCACGCGATCAATACGAGATCAGAACCCATAAGCGGCTTCTCGATATCGTCGATCCGACTGAAAAGACGGTCGATGCATTGATGAAACTGGATCTGGCTGCGGGCGTTGATGTCCAGATCAAGTTGCAGTAGTAGCGATCCATATAAACATTGAGAGGAAGTGACTGATGTCTATTGGTCTAGTGGGGCGTAAATGCGGGATGAGCCGAGTCTTTACGGACGATGGGGAATCCGTGCCTGTAACCGTTGTTCAAGTCGAATCGAACAGAGTGGTGCAGATCAAGGCACTAGAAAATGACGGATACCGGGCCGTTCAGGTAACCACTGGCAGTAGAAAGGCGGTCAGAGTCAGCAAGCCTCTCGTTGGTCATTATGCCAAGGCCGGTGTTGAATCCGGGAGAGGTCTTTGGGAGTTCCGCCTCGAAAGTGACGAAGGGACCGATCTGTCAGTTGGTTTGGATCTCGAGTTGGGCCTTTTTGAAGAGGGGCAGGTGGTTGATGTCAGTGGAACGAGTATCGGTAAGGGATTTGCCGGCGGTATTAAGAGACATAATTTCCACGCTCAGGATATGACGCACGGCAACTCCGTTTCCCACCGGTCGGCGGGCTCCATTGGCCAGTGTCAAACCCCGGGACGAGTGTTTAAGGGTAAGAAAATGGCGGGCCACATGGGGTCCGTGAGAAAAACCGTGCAGAACCTGAAGATTGTGAGCATCGACAAGGAAAATAATCTGCTTTTAATCAAGGGTGCGGTTCCCGGTGCCAAGGGTTCCGACGTGGTTATTACCCCGGCAATAAAAACGAAAACAAAGAGTTAAGTCATGAGCCTGGAAATTCCCTCTATCAGCGAAAACGATTCCGCAGAGGCCATCTCGGTCAGCGAAACGGTTTTTGATCAGCCTTTTAACGAAGCACTGATCCATCAAGTGGTCACGGCCTACCTTGCTCGCAAAAGGGGAGGGACCAAGGCTCAGAAAACCCGTTCGGATGTCAGCGGGGGAGGCAGCAAGCCCTGGCGTCAGAAGGGCAACGGCCGGGCCCGCGCGGGTACAGCGAGCAGTCCGATCTGGCGCAGTGGTGGGGTAACCTTTGCCGCCCGACCACGCAACTACGGGCAGAAGGTCAACCGCAAGATGTATCGAGCGGGGATGCGCTCGATCCTTTCAGAATTGCTGCGTCAGGGGCGTCTGGTGGTGAGCGAGAATATCGTGCCCAGCGAGCCGAAAACTAGATTACTTGTGGAAAAACTCAGGGACTACCACATATCCGGAGCCTTGATTGTTATCGATTCGGTAACCCCGGAGCTTGATTTAGCATCTAGAAACATTCCTCGAATCAGTGTTAGTTCTGCTCTGACCATCGATCCTGTCGGATTGCTGTCCGCCAAAACTGTAATCTTAACCAAGCAGGCGGTTGGTGCGCTTGAGGAGCGTCTGGGATGAACGATCAGAAACTTTCCACAATCATTACTTCGCCGGTGATCTCAGAAAAAAGCACGATCGCTTCCGATACGTCGAATCAGTTCGTGTTCAAGGTCGACAAATTCGCAACCAAACCGGAAATTAAGAAGGCCGTTGAATTGATGTTCAACGTTGAAGTCGCTGCAGTACAAGTGGCCAATATGAAGGGAAAAACCAAACGATTTGGCAAAATCATGGGAAAAAGATCAGATTGGAAAAAGGCGTATGTTCGGCTGAAGCCCGGACATGATATTGATTTTACCGGAGCGTGAGCGCGACCCGTCGAACATAAATGGTAGATTGACATGGCTGTAATAAAACATAAACCCACCTCACCAGGCTCCCGTTTCGTAGTTCGGGTTCGGACCGAGGGATTGCACAAGGGTCAGCCCTATCGCGGGCTGGTCGAAAAAAAGAACAAGAACGGTGGAAGAAATAACCAGGGTCGGATTACCACAAGACATATTGGCGGTGGTCACAAGCAGCAATACCGAATTGTCGATTTCAAAAGGGACAAAACCGGGATTCCGGGTGTTGTCGAGCGTCTAGAATACGATCCGAATCGGACCGCCAATCTCGTCCTGATCAAATATTTGGATGGCGAACGTCGGTACATCATCGCACCGAAAGGTCTGGCGATTGGTGACGATGTGATCTCCAACAATACGGCACCGATACAGCCGGGCAACTGCATGCCGATGAAGAACATTCCTGTTGGAACCCAGATTCACTGCATCGAGCTCAAACCAGGCAAGGGCGCGCAGATGATTCGCAGTGCAGGTGGCAGTGCCCAGCTCGTGGCCAAGGAAGGTGTCTATGTAACGGTTCGGCTTCGGTCCGGGGAGATGAGAAAGGTTCATTTTGACTGCAAAGCGGTCATCGGAGAAGTTGGTAACTCCGAGCACAGTCTGGCGTCGTTGGGCAAGGCCGGTGCATCGCGATGGCGTGGGGTCAGGCCAACCGTACGGGGTGTCGCAATGAATCCGGTGGATCACCCTCACGGTGGTGGAGAAGGCCGAACTTCGGGTGGGCGGCATCCGGTGTCTCCATGGGGGCAGCCGACAAAAGGGTACAAGACCCGTAGTAACAAACGTACTGAGTCGATGATCGTCAGACATCGCCAGAAAAAATAACTGAGAGGGAAATATCGTGCCGCGTTCTGTAAGAAAAGGTCCGTTTATCGATCACCACCTTTTAAAAAAGGTTGAAGTAGCTGCCCAGAAAAACGACAGAAGACCGATCAAGACCTGGTCAAGGCGTTCGATGGTTGTGCCGGAAATGCTTGGCCTAACCATAGCC
>JANXGZ010000313.1 GCA_024958995.1 Methylococcales bacterium
ATTGGCAAGCTGTACTGGAATTGAACGAACCATGAGGGTTTCCAGATCCAGTCGGTCAATTTCAAATCCTAGTTTTCGAAATTGACCCGCCATCTCCAGTGCCAGTTCTGCGTCCGACTGACTAACCGTCAAGCGAACGGGTAACAGCAGGACCTGCTCCTGCACTTTTCCCTCGCTGTACTGTTTCTTCAGTTTCTCGTAGGTCACGCGTTCGTGAGCCGCGTGCGCATCAACCAGGACCAATCCGTTGCCTGACTCGGCAAGTATGTAAATGTTGTGCAGATGGGCAATGGCGTATCCAAGGGGCGGAATCACGCCCGATTCGTCAGGTTGCATGACCTCCCCATTCACCGGATCTGATAAAAGGGACTGCCCCGCAAGTGTCGTGTAAGCTTCCATTTTCTCCCTGGCCTGCAAGGGCAGAGACGACTGGCGCGACGCGGCGCTTCCAAGGGAACCCATGAGGGGGCTATCCTCTGCGGTCGAAACGACCCCCCGCTCAACGGTTTCCAATCCAGAGTCGACACCTGCGCGGGTCGATGCAAGGGCGCGCTGTAGCGCCCGGTAGACAAAATCATGGACCAAGCGGCTTTCTCGAAAACGTACTTCCAGCTTGGCCGGATGAGCATTGACATCGACCAGGCCCGGGTCTATCGCAAGATACAGAACAAACACCGGCTGACGCCCATGGAATAGAACATCCTTGTAAGCCTGGCGAACCGCGTGATTCAGCAGTTTATCCCGTACCAGCCGACCATTGATGTAGAAATACTGCATGTCGGCCTGACTTCTCGAAAAAGTAGGGAGGCCAATCCACCCCGACAATACAAGCCCCGACGCCTCAAATTCCACGGCCAGCGCATTTTCCAAGAACGCGGAGCCCAGTACACCTGCAACCCGCTTTTCCCGAGCCGCGTCCGAATCAGCCACCAGAAGCTTCAAAACCTGCTTATGGTTGTGATTCAGCACAAGATCGACATCGAAGCGGCTTAATCCCAGCTTCTTAACAACAGATTCAAGATGAGCAAACTCTGTTTTCTCGGTCCGAAGGAACTTGCGCCTTGCCGGAATATTATAGAAAAGGTTCCGCACCTCGACCGAAGTCCCACACGGCAGGGAATCGGGGACCAGGTCGAAACTCTTCTCGGTTCCGTCAGCATTTACCCGCCACGCTGACCCGGCATTCTCGGTGCGGGAAACCAGGGTCAACCTTGCCACAGCACTGATGCTCGGCAAAGCCTCACCGCGAAAGCCCATACTGCGAACTTCCTGAAGATCATCAAGCGAGGAAATCTTGCTGGTCGCATGCCGAGACAGCGCCAGCGGCAATTCATCCTTTTCAATCCCGCTGCCATCATCGACAACCCGGATCAACCGGACGCCTCCATGTTCCACGTCAATGGTAATCCGTCCGGCACCGGAATCCAGGCTGTTTTCAACCAGTTCCTTAACGATCGAAGCGGGACGCTCAATAACCTCGCCAGCCGCGATCTGGTTCACAAGTTGGGGTGGCAATTTACAGATCGGCATTGCAACAGAGTCCAGAGGAAGATAGAAAACTGCCTGTAACAAAGGTTACCGATTATATAGCAAGCGGCCTCTGACGTGGGTGCAGTGCAGACAGACGATGACAGGCGGTGTTAGCGAGTAAGGAACAAAGGCATCAAAAACCGGATTTCCTTGCCATTGAAGAGCCTCCATTGCACAGAAACGCTCGTTTAACTGCCTATGGGAATCTCCAGCACCTGGCCAGATCTGATCCGGGTCGTATCAAGAGAATTGGTGACCTGTAATCGCCGGGTACTAACGCCGTACATACTGGCAATCTCCGATAGCGTTTCGCCTTTGACAATCACGTGACGTCGGGATGCGGGAATCTCCAACACCTGGCCAGACCTGATTCGAGTCGTATCCAGAGAATTGGTCGTCTGTAATCGCCGGGTACTGACGCCGTACATGCTAGCAAGCTCCGATAGTGTCTCACCCTTTGCAACCACGTGACGCTGGGATGTGGCATGCATGGATGGAGCAACACTGGCAGTGTAATAACGGCGAATCCCTTTGAAGATCGCTCTCGCCAACTTTTTCTGGTAGGAGCCGCTTTTGAGTTTTTTCTCTTCCGAAGGATTCGAAATAAACGCCGTTTCCACCAGTATGGAAGGAATATCCGGTGACTTCAGTACCACGAAGCCGGCACTTTGTACCTTTTTCCTACGAACCTTGCCCAAATGAGACAGGCTAGCCAACACCTTGGAAGCAGCATCGGAACTGAGATTTTGTGTCGCCGTCTGGGACAGATCCAGAAGCACTTCGGCAACCATCTCATCCTGGTCATCCAGACTGACACCGCCAACAAGATCCGACTTGTTCTCTCGAGTCGCCAGCCAGCGCGCAGCTTCGCTGGAGGCGCCCTTTTTCGACAAGGTGTAAATCGAAGACCCGCGGACACTGGACTGGGGGGCTGCGTCAGCATGAATCGAAATAAAGATATCAGCCTCTGCCTTGCGTGCGATCTTTATTCGTTGACGCAACCCCACGTAATAGTCACCTTTGCGAATCAGTACCGGACGCATGCCGGGCTCGCTGGCAATAATCTTGTGCAGTTGTTTGGCAATCTTCAGGACGACATCCTTTTCACGCGTCCCGTGTTTTCCCAGTGCTCCCGGATCGTTGCCGCCGTGACCGGCATCAATAGCCACCACGAATTCATCATCAGCCTCCGATATACGCACCACTGTGGGCTGCCTGGAAGCAACTGATTCGACCTTGCGTGGGGCTTTTCCCACTCCTTTGCCCGCGTTCTTGGCACTTCCAGCCTCAACAAATGTCACGTCGTAAAGATCCAAAACCAGTCGATAACTATGACCATGAATCGGCGTCAGGATGAAACTCTCGGATTTGACCTTTTTCTTCAGATCGAGCACCACCCGCAAGTCGTTTCCATTGCGCGGAGCGTGTCTGATTGCCTTGAACAGCGGGTGCGCCGAACTCGGTTGTTCGACAATGGACTTCATCCGCGCATCTTCAAGATCGACAACAATCCGTTGAGGATTGCTCAGCAGGAAAACCCTGCGCTTCACCACAGAAGAAAGATCAAAAACAAGCCGCGTTCGGTCACTCTGGTCATGAATTCGGAGCGAGTGGACAATGGAAACCTCAGCCAAAGCTTCACCGGCCATCATAGAAATCAAGATCACCAGAACGAAGGCGGCAAATTTTGAAATTAACAGCTCCTGACCTGAAAATATTCGCATTTTCCGGGACTCTTAGCTCCACGGCGCAAATCTGGCGTACCGCTGGCCGGCAACCCTGCCGGCACGGTTCAAGCGGCGCCACAAAATGGTTGAAGATAAAATAGCCGGTTCAAAACCAAAGCGCAAGCTAATACTTAAGTTATGCTACTTAATACATGATCTATAAAGATATATCTCAATCAATTCGATCCAATAGGGCGATTCCCCCAGGCGTCAGTGAATCGACCTGTACCCATCGACCTTCGGGGCAAACCGAAAACTGAATCCGGATATCGGGATCCGGTAAGAACCCCTTCCCCCGTTCTGGCCATTCCACAAACCAGAGGGCTTTTCCGTCGATATAGTCGCGAATACCCATCCATTCCAGTTCTTCAGGCTCGGCCAACCGATAAAGATCAAAATGAACCGCCCACCATTGCTCAAACTGGTATTCTTCAACCAGCGTAAATGTCGGACTCTTGACCGAGCCAGTGTACCCAGCTGCCCGCAAAAATCCGCGAACGAAAGTCGTCTTTCCGGCACCAAGATCACCATCCAGGTAGACACAAAGGGGCTCCTTCACCGAATAAAACACACTCGCGCCAAAACGGAGGGTTTCGGATTCATTGCCAAGTACCCGTTTCACGGATTGACCAGATGGTAAAGATACGGCAGCAGATCGGTTGCAAGCAGTCCTCGCTCACCGGCAACGGCAGCCATGTCAGCAGCTTCTCCATGCAGGTAGGCTCCGGCCCGTGCGGCATCTCCGATATCAAAACCCTGGGCAATCAACCCTGCAATCACACCGGTCAACACATCACCCATCCCACCGCTCGCCATGCCCGGGTTGCCGGTCGGGCACACGGCGATCACATGACCATCGGCGATCAGCGTCCCCACACCCTTCAAAAGGCAGGTTCCGCCGTATTGTTCCTGGATCGCGCTCACGGCAGCAAAGCGGTCATTCCGGATCGCGGCCGTATCGGTGTCAAGCAGTCGCGCAGCTTCTCCCGGATGCGGTGTCAGTACCCAGTCGGTCCGTCTAAACGGCGATTGTGCAAGAATATTCAGTGCATCTGCATCGATCACCAGCGGAACCGAGGAATCCCGCACTGCATCGAATAGGGCTCTTGACCATCGTTCCTGCCCAAGCCCCGGCCCGATGCCCACGACCGTGGCCCTTGCCAGCAGCATATCCAGTTGATCAGCAGATTCAACCCCGTGGCACATCAGTTCAGGCTGGCCCAGGGTCATGAAAGAGGCATGCGATGCCCGGGTTGCCAGGCTAATCAAACCTGCACCAACACGAGCACTGGCCTTCCCGGCCATGCATGCAGCGCCACTGTAGCCCGAATTACCGCCGACAATCAGCACATGACCAAACTGCCCCTTGTGCGCCGAGCGCGCCCGGCGAGTAAAAGTTCCCTGAGGCGAGCCAAGGAGGCCAGCCGAGGGAGTTTCACTGGCCACCACCGAGGCAGGCACATCCAGCGAGACGAAGCATACCTCCCCGCTGTAATCCACCCCATCACCCGTGTAAAGACCCTGTTTTG
>JANXGZ010000305.1 GCA_024958995.1 Methylococcales bacterium
GTGCTTGCAGGGCTCGACCCGGTCCGTAAGCGCCCCGGTATGTATACGGACACCAGTCGGCCCAACCACCTGGTACAGGAAGTGGTTGATAACAGTGTCGACGAGGCGATGGCGGGCTTTGCAAGCAGAATCAGGGTTACATTGCAGGAAGATGGTGGAATTGCAGTCGTTGATGATGGACGGGGAATGCCGGTAGATATTCATCCCGAGGAAGGCGTTTCTGGTGTGGAGGTGATCCTGACACGGCTCCATTCCGGTGGAAAGTTTTCCAACAAGCACTACCGCTTTTCTGGCGGTCTGCATGGTGTTGGTGTGTCGGTGGTCAATGCGCTTTCCAGTCATCTCGAAGTTGAAATCAAACGGAATGGAAGGCAGTACCAGATGATGTTCGCCAGCGGTGAAAAGACTGGGGATCTTGTAGAAACAGCGGTAGTGGGTCGAAACAATACCGGTACTACGATCCGGTTCTGGCCGAACCCCTCATATTTTGATAGTCCTTCGCTTTCGATGCCGAAACTGGTTCATCTTCTCAGGGCCAAGGCGGTGCTTTGTCCGGGGCTAGAAATCGAACTGCATGATGAAGAGAACAAAACTCAGGAAAGTTGGCTGTATTCTGGTGGCCTCGGGGAATACCTTCTGAGCGAAGCAGGGGGCGGCATTGAAATCCTTCCCGAGGAACCATTCTGTGGCTCAATGGAGGCCAGCCGGGAAGCTGTAGACTGGGCTGTAGTCTGGATTCCCGAGGGTCGTGACAGTATCACGGAAAGTTACGTGAACCTGGTGCCAACGGTGCAGGGCGGAACCCATGTGAACGGGATGAGGTCTGGTTTGACCGAAGCGATTCGTGAATTCTGCCAGTTTCGAAGTCTCCTTCCTCGGGGGGTCAAACTGGCCCCTGAAGATGTCTGGGACCGTTGCAACTATGTGATTTCCGTCAAGCTCGAGGATCCTCAGTTTTCTGGCCAGACGAAGGAACGACTCAGTTCCAGGCAATGTGCGGCTTTTATTTCCGGCGTGATTAAGGATTCATTCAGCCTGTGGCTCAATCAGCATCCGGAGGTCGGTGAAGGGATCGCCGAGATTGCAATCCAGAACGCCCAAAACCGGCTCAAGTCGACTAGGAAGGTGGTGCGCAAAAGGGCCGGAAACGGACCCGCTCTGCCCGGTAAACTAGCTGATTGTGCGAATCAGCAATCCGAGTACAGCGAAATCTTTTTAGTCGAAGGTGATTCAGCAGGGGGATCAGCTAAGCAGGCACGGGACAAGGATTTCCAGGCCATCATGCCTTTGCGGGGCAAGATTCTGAATACCTGGGAGGTGGATTCTTCCGAGGTAGCGGGTTCACGGGAAGTTCACGATATTGCCCTTGCGATCGGGGTGGAACCAGGCTCTGATAATTTGGATTTACTTCGTTACGCGAAAATTTGCTTTCTCGCCGATGCCGATTCTGATGGGAACCACATCGCTACATTGCTTTGTGCTCTATTCGTCAGGCATTTCCCTGCTCTGGTTGCGGCGGGCCATGTTTATGCGGCAATGCCGCCCCTGTTTCGGATCGATGTGGGAAACAAGGTTTTCTATGCCCTCGACGATGCCGAAAGACAAGGCATCCTTGACCGCATACAGGCAGAAAAGCTGAAAGGGAAGGTGAATGTTCAGCGATTCAAAGGGCTTGGAGAAATGAATCCCTCCCAACTCAGGGAAACGGCAATGAATCCTGATACGAGGCGACTGGTGCAGCTCTCGGTCGAGCCGGGCGACAACACACTAGCCAGTCTCGATCTTCTACTTGCCAAGAAGCGGGCTGCAGACCGCCGGGTTTGGCTTGAGGAAAAGGGTAATCTGGCCGTAATTTGATACGACATGTGGCTTGTTGCAGGTGTCTTTAAGGGCGGCGTGTACAAGATAGTTACCACGTACTGCTTTCTTCCGCTGTTTTAGACTCACTGAACCCTCGTCAAGTTTTGCTGCAACTAGTTTCGGTTTTGCTCGCATTCCAGGCAAGACTTTGCAATTCGGACAAACTGGTTCTAAATTGGCTTTCATGAGTGACTATCGCGGCGAATGCCGTGTCAACGAATTGAAAGGCTGGGACATTCGGGTTCAGCCAGATATCCGTGCCATGATGGGAGTACTTAATCAATCGGGGATCAGGTCTTCGTTCCTGATCGATTATGAATGCACGAATCTTTCATCCGTTCAGTTTCTTTATCCGACACGCCCGACGGTCGTTTTTCATTGCGTTGTTTTCTTCCGTCGAAGATCCAGCGTGCCCAACCGTAATGGTTTCAAAAACAATCTGGCATCGAATCGGTTGCCTGATTTCTTAGAGGGTCCGGTACCTTAATAAAAGGGAACCTTAGCGTCGACTGACTATTCGAAGGATAGCCAGTCCGAAAGCTGTGGCGATTGAACAGTTGTCCTCGGAAAACTAAGCGTCAGAGCTTTCTGTCGGATGAATATCCGGCCTGTTTACCTTACTTCTGATCCATTCTATGTTTGCCGCAGATTTGTTTTAGGCATTCAATGCTGTATTTTTACGGCCGTCAGCCTCGTTGCGCCAAGGATCACTTCAAACAAGGACACCATTATGGTACTGATCGACAACCACGAACGGATTCCGTTAAAAGATTTTACCGAAAAGGCCTACCTGGATTATTCCATGTATGTGATTCTGGACCGGGCCCTGCCGAATATCGCAGATGGACTGAAACCGGTCCAACGCCGCATTGTCTACGCCATGTCAGAGCTTGGTTTGACGGCTGTGTCCAAGCACAAGAAATCGGCCCGAACCGTCGGAGACGTTCTGGGTAAGTTCCATCCCCATGGTGATTCTGCTTGTTACGAAGCGATGGTTCTGATGGCGCAACCCTTTTCATATCGTTATCCCCTGATTGACGGGCAGGGCAACTGGGGGGCCCCTGATGATCCAAAGTCGTTTGCAGCCATGCGATATACGGAGGCCAAGCTCACCGTTTATGCTCAGATCCTGTTGGCTGAGTTGGGCCAGGGAACCGTAGATTGGACAGACAATTTCGACGGAACGCTAAAGGAACCATCACTTTTGCCGGCGAGGTTACCGAACGTACTGCTGAACGGTACGAGCGGTATTGCCGTTGGCATGGCAACTGATATTCCGCCGCACAATCTGAGCGAGGTTGTAGCCGCCTGCATCCACTTGTTGGATCAACCTGATCTTTCCCTCAAGGAATTGTGCCGGCACATCAAGGGGCCGGATTATCCAACCGAAGCGGAGATCATTACTTCCCACGATGATATCCGTCATATTTATGAGACGGGTAACGGTTCGGTCAGGATGCGTGCACGTTTCGAAACCGAAGACGGCAATATCGTGATCACAGCGCTCCCCTACCAGGTTTCGGGTGCAAAGATCATGGAACAGATTGCCGCACAGATCCAGGCAAAAAAACTGCCGTTGGTCGATGATCTGCGTGATGAGTCAGATCATGAGAACCCGACCCGGTTGGTGATTCTACCTAGGTCGCGTCGTGTACCTGTGGATGAACTCATGTCGCATCTTTTTGCGACGACCGACCTTGAACGCAGTTACCGGGTCAATATCAACATGATTGTGGATGGCAAACCCCGGGTTCTCGGTCTGAAGGATCTGTTGACGGAATGGCTTTCATTCCGGGTTAATACGGTTCGCAGGCGACTGCAGTTTCGTTTCGACAAGCTCCTTGCCCGGTTGCAGATACTGGATGGCTTATTGATTGCTTATCTCAACCTCGACCAGATCATCAGCATCATTCGTCACGAAGATCAACCGAAGCCGGTACTGATGCGGCGTTTCGAACTGAGTGAGCTCCAAGCTGATGCGGTGCTTGATCTCAAGCTTCGGCACCTGGCTCGGCTCGAAGAAGGCAAGATCCGCGTGGAACAGTCCAGTCTTTCTAAAGAGCGGGTTTTTCTCGGGACAACTCTGGCATCAGATTCTGCACTAAAGAAACTGGTTCAGAAAGAGTTGGCGGAAGACGCCGAAAAGTTTGGTGACGTACGCAAATCGCCGATTGTCAGCCGTAAGCCGGCACAAGCAATGGGGGTGGAAGCGTTGGTTTCGAATGAGCCGGTGACGGTCGTGCTGTCTGAAAAGGGTTGGATCAGGGCAGCTAAGGGTCACGATGTGGATGCGGCATCACTGGCCTACAAGTCGGGGGACGCTTATCTTGATTCTGTGCGTGGTCGTAGCAACCAGTCTGTTTATTTTTTCGACAGCGTAGGGCGGATTTATACCCTGCCGGTACACGGGCTTCCTTCAGCGAGGAGCCAGGGAGAGCCCTTGACCGGAAAGCTCAGCCCCCCGTCGGGCAGCCGATTCACATCGGTTCTGGGCCCGAACGAAGACGAAGCCTGGTTATTTCTCTCAGATGCCGGCTATGGGTTTCGCGCGGCACCGGTCGATTTGTACACCAAGACCCGTGCTGGTCGCCACGTTCTGACTCTGGATGAAAACGCAACTGCACTGAGACCGGCGAGGATCTCCACGGCTGAAGCCGGTAGCATCGCATTGGCTTCGCTGCAGGGCCGGCTGTTGATCTTTTCGGTGCTCGAGGTTCCAACCTTGAAGCGGGGAAAGGGTAACAAGCTGATCCAGATTCGAGCTTCCGATTTTGGCTGTGGAGACGACAAGGTCGTTGCCGCCGTATTCCTGCCATCGGCGGCGATATTGAAGGTTCGGTCCGGGAAGCGGTTTGTGACGCTCAAGGCCGTTGATATCGAAAATTATCGGGGCAACAGAGGGCGGCGCGGAAATGTTCTTCCGCGGGGTTTCCGCCGTGTGGATGCGCTTGAAGCCATTCCCCTGGATCAAAACTGATGGATAAGGGGTTTACCAATTGTCTGGGTAAGGGCCGGACACTATTCCAACTCTGGGGTTTTCTTCTCTCGGTTCAGCCAGTGATATGATTCTGAACACAAGCCGGAACGGCTTGAAGCAGACTTGGCGGTCGATTGCGTCATATGTTGAGCAACAGGCGGTCAGGGTCTTCAAGTCCTTGCTTTATGCTGCTCAGAAAAAGCACGGCCTCGCGTCCATCGATGATCCTGTGGTCATAGGATAGAGCCAGGTACATCATCGGTCTGACGAGGACCTCTCCCTGCTCGACAATTGCCCGGTCCTTTATGGCGTGCATCCCCAGTATTGCACTTTGTGGCGGGTTGATGATGGGGGTTGACAGCATCGAGCCGAAAACGCCGCCGTTGGTGATGGTAAAGGTACCCCCAGTAAGGTCCTCGAAGCTCAAACGACCTTCCTTTGCCTGGGTTCCGAAATCGCGGATCTGTTTTTCGATCGATGGGAGATTCATCTGATTGGTATTGCGAAGGATGGGTACGACCAATCCCCGGTCGGAAGCCACCGCGATCCCAATATCGTAGTACCCGTGATAGACAATGTCATTGTCGTCCACCGAGGCATTGACGACCGGAAACTGCTGAAGTGCTACGGTGGCAGCTTTTACAAAGAACGACATGAAACCCAGTTTGACCCCGTGTTTTTTCAGGAATTTCTCTTTGTGTCGGTTGCGAAGCTCAATGGTTTCTCCAAGGTCAACTTCGTTGAAGGTGGTCAACATCGCGGTTGCTTGCTGAGCCTGTATGAGGCGTTCCGCGACGCGTGCTCTCAGCCGCGTCATTGGTACCCGTTGCTCTGCCCTGTCTCCAGAGATCATGCCGGCATCAAGGGTCTGAGGACGGGCGGACTCAACGGACACCGTGCTTTGTTGCTCGGTCGTCCGTTGCTCTTTTGACCGCGATTTCATGTATGTCAGGACGTCATTCTTGGTCAACCGGCCGTTCTTGCCTGATGCTGGAATCCCATCGGCATTGAAACCCGTTTCCAGAAGCAGCCTTCGTACGGTCGGACTTGGCTGGGGCGCGGACTTGGCGTCCTGTTTCGGGGAATCGCTTGTCGTCGGTATTGCTTCGGTCTGCGTAGTTTCGATTGTCGCCAGGGTGCTTCCGCTGGTTACCGTGGCCTCGTTGGCCTGCATCACCTCGGAAAGAATCCCACTTTCCGGTGCCGGGACTTCCAGAATCACCTTGTCGGTTTCAAGATCGACCAGGTTTTCACCTTTTTCGACCATTTCCCCGGCTTTCTTGTGCCACGCAACCAGCGTTGCATCGGCCACCGATTCAGGCAGGTTGGGAACCAGTACGGGTGTTTTCATGGATCGTCACCATTTTTGGATAAGGGGATCAGCCTAGTCTCGCTTCACGGTTTATTTCTTGAACCGGTGTTTCATGTTCCGGGCAAACTTACTAGCGAATTTGTGTTGTCTCATTGTCGCATTCCGGAACCTGCAGTCGGTTATACGGATTGTCCATCCTATGTGCTAAGTTTATCCATTGATCATGGCTCCGGCAATTGCAAATTCAGCATGGTTACGGTCTTTTTTCTGCTCCGCTCTTTCGGATGGGAAAATCTTTAGTGCGCGGGTAGAATAGGTGCCTGAATCAGATGGCCGTCAGCAACTGGAATTTGCGTCTGCTACGATGGAAAAGAAAATAGTCATTAAGTTGAAGTACGGAACCTCGGCCGGGCTCACCGTTAAACCAGAGGTTGCAGATTTGCCGCCGGAGTATGACTGGAATTACAACCGGATTGCGATGGCGGTGGTTGTTTTGACACTTCTTGCTTTTGCTGCCCTCTGGGACGGTACAGAAAAAAGCGGAGCAGGCGGTTCAGTCCTGAAGTTCCCCGAAACTTCGCAGTCAAGCTTCCCTGTGACGGCCAAAACCATCGACACGGTGTCTGTCGAAGGTGGGACTCCATCCGGGGACGTTGTCGAAACAAGCCGTGCCGAGGTTGTTCGAGCCGGGTTTGCTTGGGGAATCCACGACAGGGAACCAACCGGGGTCGTGAACTCACCAGCGATCTTGCAGCCGGGGCATACGGTTGCGGTTCATTTCTTTTCAGAGTTCAGGGGCATGGACGGTGAAACGGTTTCGCACCAGTGGAGCCTCAATGGTCAGGTTGTGTTTGTGCGAAACTTTCGACTTCGCCCCGATCGACGAGGAGTATTTTCAAGCAGACAGCTTGATTCAGGTACCTTAGGTACCTGGAGTGTTTCGATCAGGGATTCCGAACGCCAGACGGTCGGGGAATACAGCCTTGAAGTACTCGAACCCGGGCAGCGAAACTTCTAGTGTCAGTAGAGTGTGTTAGCGCGTCGTTATGGCTTCGGTTACTGGTTGACCAGTTCTGCAAACATCGATTCCGGGCCGTTGTCCGGATAGCTCAGCAAAGTCCATCGTTCGAATTTGTAGTCGGCCGTTGGTGCGGTTTGTCGGACCTCGCTTCAAAAAGGCGTGCCTCGGGCGACCGTTGCAATTTCATTATTCATGCAATAGACTCCAAACTGGCGCGGTTCATATGCCAGCACTGCTTGATTAAATGGTGCAAAACTCAAAATCTACGATTGTACAAAAATAGCGGTTACAAAGACCGGGGTTGGATCGTAAGCGGTTTGGATCGTAAACTGGTGAGTACCTAGAGATGAGTTCGTACACTTGGGCACCTGCACGGATTATTAACCGGGTTCAAGCTACTTTCGTCGCTCTGCTGCGCATCCTGTCGATTCCGATTGTTCTGATGCTGGGAGTGGCATCAGGGTATACCACGTTCTATGGTATGTCCTTTTTTATTACTCCCTGGATCGCCCTGATCATCACGGTTGCGGTTCAGTCCATCATCGTCATCTGTTCACTGGAGATCGCCAGCATGCACTGGCGGGCGAATCCGTCTCGCTATATGCTGGTGACACTTTCCCTGCTCATCTCGGTATCGGTATCGGTATCGTTTTCCTACTTCAAGTTCTACGAAATTTCCGAGAAAGAAACGATCGAACTGCAGCGGCTGTTGGGGGTGAAACAGTCGATCAGCGAATACCTGGGTACGGTTCTGAGTGCCACGGCCGGTTTGATCAAGGAACAGCAGGAGGTCGCTAACAAGGCCGGGCACGAGGCGAACCTTGCATTTCTCGGGACTCATCCAGACATGAATTCGGCTTACCGTGGCCGGGTTGGACGTGGGCGATTCTGGAGGCAATATGACCGGCTTCATCAAAATGAGTTGGCCAAGATTGACCTAATCAACGAGAAATTCAAGTCACTGGCACGCAAGGTTGCAGACTTCAGAAGTCAGATCAACCGGTTGGGAGAAAGATCCCAGATTCCCCGGGAAGAATACCAGGCTATGGCGGTTGGCTACAGCGGTGTTCAGAGTGCGTTCGAGAACATGATGAGTGGCTCGGGACAGACCTTTCCTACGGCACCCTTGCTGCTACCTTATGCCCAGTTCACCCAGGACTTCAAGCCGTCCTTCGCGATGTGGATGGCTTTTTCCTGGTTCGCTTTTGCCTGTGCGGTGATGGTCGACCTGTTTACCATCTTGTTGTCGTACCGGCTTGAATTCACAGCCCCCGGTCCGCTTAGTGAAGAAGAACAGGAGCTTGCCTACCTGTGTCTCAGGGAGTTCAATGATCTTCGAGTCAATCATAACGATGAGCTGGAACTGGTCATCGAAAAAACCGAGCTGGAGCGGGCCCGCAAGTATTCTGACTGGAACCGTTCATTTGGTGCGGCCTATCTTCTGAGCCGTGGTTATTTGCGAAAGGTGGATGAGCGTACGGTTGAATTCGCTCCTAACCTTTATCCCGTGATCGCCTCCCGGTTGCAGAAAAACAGACCATTGCCGGTACAGTCCCGCTTGCAGACTCAAGATCAACCCTCGACTACGGCGGTTGGTGAGGTACAAGCTGGCGAAGAGCATCTGCGTAGCCTGAGGGATACGGTTAAGCGTTTATACAATGAACGAAAACGATAATCGAGTCGTTTCCCTGCCGATTCCGGAAGTGGAAGAAAGTTTTGAATGGGATCCCGGATTCGAGGGCGAACGCTGGATCGTTGTTTCCCGGTTGGGCCCCTTCACCAGAGTTTTTAGAAAACCCAAGAAATACAACAAACGGTTCTTCCACAAAGTTTTGAATCTGCCGGTTAGCGAGTGGCGGATCGAAACCGAGGTGAAGTTTCTGTCCGGGCTTTGCCGGATGGTTTCGAGTCTCGAAATACGGTTCCAGGCTACCCTACGTTACGTTGAACAGAATCTGGAGGCTCTTCCAGATCTTTCGGGGCATATCAAGTCAACGTTCGAGTCCCTTCTCAGGGATGTAATTGAGCGTGAGTTGCTGCAGGCCGAACAGGGTGACTGGATTGACCTGGGTCTGGAAAGCATCGAGCGGTCAATTGAAACCGTTGTCAACGAGAATCTTGCGGCGCAAAACATCCAGTGCCGGGCACAATGCCGGTTGGAACCATTGTTCGAGGAACTTTCCGAAGAACGCATACAGTCCATGAGCGGCCATTTTGACCAGCAGACTGCATACCTTCAATTGTTGCGGCGTAATCACGAGTTCGAAAGCAAGCGGGACCAGGAGGTGTTCCGACATGCTGAGAACACCGAACGTGCAGCCCTGGATCACCAGAGAGCCATTCTTGAACAGGTGAGACGGGACGAGTCGGTGCGCAAGTCAAAGGAACGCGAAGTGACCGAGAGTGTGCTTTCAGAACTAAAAGAGCAGGAAAAGCGTCAGTCGATTCGACAGGCAAGTGAAGAACACCGCCATAACGAACGCATCGAGCATGAACAGTTGCTTAGAAAGATGGAACTGGATGCAAAACGACGGGAACGCCAGATGCGTTTGCGAGTGACCAAGGAATCCGACGACATGTTGCGTCGAGAGATCGAGCTTTTGGTACTCGAGAAACAGCGCAACAACCTGGAAGAAGAAATCGAGGATGTGGTTCGGGAATGGGATCGGAAAAAGATCGCAGAAGGAAAGTCGGATGTGGCTCCTAGCGATGCTCAGTTTGCTACCATCCCTTCGCCGGAATCACTTGATCGAGGTTAGCGCGGCAGAGAAGAATCCTTCGAAATCCTGACAGGCAAGGTGCTGAAATATCAATGGCGAGTCAGCCGTCGCGAAATATCTCCAGTATGCTGGGTAACTGCCTGATTCTGTCGATGGTTTGACTCAATTGATCGATATGGCAGATTTCTGCTGTGAGGGTAATTTTTACGGTGTTGTCGCGAAGATCCTTGTGCGTTCCCATTTGCTGGATATTGATGTGATCGCTGGCCAGAATCTGTGTAATGTCCCTGAGTAGCCCGCTTCGGTCAATCGCGCAAATGGAAAGGTCGACTGATCGCGGTTCAGGCGCCTCACCCCAGTCAACATGGATCTGTCTGTCCTGCTTTTCCGGGTCCAGGGCGACCATATTCCTGCAGTCCTGTCGGTGAATCACTAGGCCTTTACGGATACTGATGAAACCAGTAATGCGGTCGCCCGGGACCGGTTTGCAACACTGGGCGAAAGCCGTAAGCAGGTTGTCCACGCCCTGAACCGTGATGTCACTACTGGCCGCTGGCAGGGAGCCTCGTCTGCCGGCAACGATGTCCAGGACATCGTTCGCTTTTTTCTCAACGCCGAGAGCGTTTTTCAATTGTTCTGGACCGATGTCGGCGCGTCCCAAGCTAATTAGAAGATCTTCGAATCGTGGCAGACGGAAATGTCTGGCAAGGCTGGTTTCATTGATCTGGGTAATCTTACTGAGCTGGAGCTGTTTTTCCAGGATGATCTTTCCGTCCCGCAGGTTGCGGTCGTGGTCCTGCTTGCGGAACCAGTGCCTGACTTTGCTTCGGGCGTTTGGTGTTCGGAGATAGCCCAGGTGGGATTCGAGCCAGTTTCGACTGGGTGTTCCATTCCGTGTTGTGAGTATTTCTACTAGCTCGCCGGATTGTAGGGAATAGCTCAGTGGGACAATCCGCTGATTAACCTTGGCTCCGCGGCAGCGATGACCGATCTCGGTATGGATTGAATAGGCAAAATCGAGAGGAGTGGCTCCCCTACGGAGTTCCTTGATTTCCCCCTTCGGGGTCAGGACAAAGATCCTGTCGGTATAAAGGTCGGTTCTGAAATCGTCGAGGAGTTGATCGTCGTCCTTGTTGTCCAGGAGTCGTCTCAGGTTCGCGAGGCTCCTTTCCACGGCCTGATCGTGTTTTCCGCCTTCCTTGTAGCGCCAGTGTGCCGCAATGCCAAATTCAGCGAACTGGTCCATCTCTGGGGTCCGGATCTGGACTTCAACCATCGCGTTTTCAGGTCCAAACACGACCGTGTGTAGTGACTGGTAGCCGTTTGTCTTGGGATTTGCGATGTAATCGTCGAATTCCTGTGGCAGGTATTGCCAGAGGCCATGGACAACACCAAGGGTACTGTAGCAGGTCGCAACCTTGTCTACGATGATGCGAACAGCCAGGAGGTCGTAGATGTCCTTGAAGTCGACTTGTTTGCGCTGCATCTTTTTCCAGATACTGTAGATGTGTTTCGGTCGCCCGAAAATTTCCGTCTTGATATTCTCTTCGTACAGGCGCTGTTTCACGATTTCTACGAAGTTCTGTAGGTGTTTTTCCCGGCAACTGCGGTTCTCCGTGAGTGAAGTCGCGATTTTCTTGTATACCTGGGGATGCAGGTAACGAAATGAGAGATCTTCCAGTTCCCATTTGAGTTGACCGATTCCCAGCCGATTTGCGAGTCGTGAGTAGATGTCCAGGGTTTCCCTGGCAATGTACCGTCGGACTTCGTATTCTGCTTTTGCGAGATTCCTGAGACGGTTTACCTGGTAGCCGAGCTTAATGACAACGGCCCGTACATCGTCGACCATGGCCAGTAACATCCGGCGCAGGATCTCGGCCTGATTCGGATCGGCTATGAGTTCTGGGGAATAGACGTTAAACGCGTTGAGCCAACGGACATTCCGGACCAGGTTCCATACCGCTGGTCCGAATCTTTCCTCGATTTGTTGCTGACCGAGATGGTCCCTGAGGGGGGCACTGAGAATGGCAGCTGTCAGTGTGCTGGAATCCACGCGCAACCCCTTGAGGATCAATGCCACGGTAGCGCCTGGCGGATGTGGCATGCCAACCAATTCCTGCCGGCAGGGAATTTCAAGTGCCTGCATGATCGGTGCGAATTCGGTTTCGGATAAACCGGTTTTCAGGCTGTTGTACAGGTCATCCTGTGAACTTGAATCATTCAAGGTTCTGATCTGAGTTCGTTAAGATTGCGAATATTCATTGGAGCGGGTTAACGGTGGTATGGTTCGTCGCCTGTAGATCGCCTCCTTGCCAAATGTTTTGTAATGACTGCAGCGGCTTGGACTGGACATGCTGGATTTAAGGCGATTTCCAGGCCGAGCGGGACTGTTGTTGAAAGTGTGCAGTCTGTTGCTCCGGTTCGATTTGCCTGTCCGGGCTGTACGGTAGGAAGGGTTATTTCCCAACTGCCAGGGTACGGCTGATCAGTGGTTTTAGAAAACGTCCGGTGTGTGAATTCGGATTTTCGGCAATCGCTTCGGGAGTGCCCTGAGCAATGATTTGCCCTCCCCCTTCACCACCTTCCGGTCCGAGGTCAATGATCCAGTCGGCTGTCTTGACAACATCCAGGTTATGCTCAATCACCAGAACCGTGTTGCCGTGGTTCCGAAATCGGTGCAACACATGAAGCAGTTGCTGGATATCGTGGAAATGCAAACCGGTGGTCGGTTCATCGAGGATGTAAAGCGTATCTCCGGTGTCACGCCGGGACAGTTCGCGACCGAGTTTTACCCGTTGTGCTTCACCCCCGGAAAGGGTTACCGCATTCTGACCGAGAGAAATGTAGCCCAGGCCCACGTCTATCAGTGTCTGAAGTTTCCGTGCCAGCACAGGAATTGCGCTGAAAAACTCGCGCGCCTCCTCCACCGTCATTTCCAGTACTTCATGGATATCCTTGCCCTTGTAACGGATTTCCAGTGTTTCTCGGTTATAACGCTGGCTGTTGCAGATGTCACAGTTGACAAAGATATCCGGTAGGAAATGCATTTCCACCTTGATCAATCCGTCGCCCTTGCAGGCTTCACAGCGACCTCCCTTGACGTTGAAACTGAAACGTCCCGGGGTATAGCCGCGCGAGCGGGCCTCGGGAGTTGCTGCAAACAGTTCCCGGATCGGGGTGAACAGGCCGGTATAGGTGGCTGGGTTGGATCTGGGTGTGCGGCCAATCGGGCTCTGGTTGATGTCAACGACCTTGTTGATCAGATCAAGGCCCTCGACCGATTTACACTGCGCCGGCTGGACGCTGGCGTTGTTCAGTTCGCGCGCGGCATAGCGGTAAAGAGTATCGTTCACCAGCGTTGATTTTCCAGATCCAGAGACACCGGTGATACAGGTGAAAAGTCCGATCGGAAAGGACACATCAAGGTCTTTCAGGTTGTTGCCGGAGGCTCTTCGCAGCCTTAGTTGCTGGCCCGGTTTCGGCGCTACGCGTTCTTCTGGTACGCTAATCTGCAGTCGACCGGAAAGGTACTTTCCGGTCAGCGAGCCGGTATGAGCGGTAATATCGGCCGGTGTTCCTTGTGCGACCACTCGGCCTCCGTGGACTCCGGCACCTGGACCGATATCGATCACGTGCTGTGCCGTTCTGATCGAGTCTTCATCGTGTTCCACCACGATGACGGTGTTCCCGAGATCGCGTAATTGCAACAAGGTTTTGAGCAGGCGTTGGTTATCCCGCTGGTGCAATCCTATGGACGGCTCGTCAAGCACGTACATAACGCCCACCAGGCCTGCCCCGATCTGGCTTGCCAACCGAATCCGCTGTGCCTCACCGCCGGACAGGCTGTCGGCACTGCGGTCAAGGGTCAGGTAATCGAGGCCGACGTTTACCAGAAACTCTAGCCGGGTTACGATTTCGTGAACGATCTTGACCGCGACCTGGCCGCGCTTTCCTGGCAGATCGACATGCGTGAAAAAATCCAGCAACCGCCGGTTGGAGAGTCTGGTGAGTTCATGCAGTGCATGTTCGGCGATGAAGACGTTTCGCGCTGCAACGTTGAGGCGGGCTCCCTGGCATTCTGGGCAGGACTTGCCAGACAGGTATTTGGCCAGCTCTTCGCGGACCATCGAGGAATCCGTTTCGCGAAAACGACGTTCCATGTTCGGAAGGATTCCCTCGAAGGTATGGCGCCGTTTCCTGACGGTACCGCGACTGGTTAGCATTTTGAACGTGATGGCCTCGCGTTTACTGCCGTGCAGTACGACGTTCTGGGTTGATTCGGCAAGGCTGTAGAAAGGTTCTTCCGGGTCGAAACCGTAGTGTTCGGCAAGTGAACAGATGAGTTGATAATAGTAGCTGTTGCGACGGTCCCAACCGCGTACAGCCCCACCAGCTAGACTCAGGTTGCGATCATGGACCACCAGGTTGGGATCAAAAAATTCGATGACGCCGAGCCCGTCACAGTCGGAGCAAGCTCCCTTGGGGTTGTTGAATGAAAAGATCCGGGG
>JANXGZ010000041.1 GCA_024958995.1 Methylococcales bacterium
ATATTTGAGAAAAACTCAGGGCTTGAAAAATGACAATTGATATCCTGCTGGCCGTAGTTGCAACTTCGGTCATCCAATCCATCTTCGGGGTCGGTGTTTTGCTTTTCGGAACCCCCATCTTGCTTCTTCTGGGTTACGAGTTTGTTTACGCCTTGACGATTTTGCTGCCCATTTCAATCGCAATCAATACATTACAAATCGCGCGCCATCATGCACATATTGATCGCGCTTTTTATCAGAATATCCTGATTTACTCGATCCCCCCGATTGTCCTTTTTCTTTTTCTGGTGACCAGTACCAAGATTAACATGGGGTTCGTAGTCGGGCTGTTTCTTCTGTTTGTTGCTTTGAAGAGTTATTCAGCGAGGATCGAGCGCTACCTGGAGTCGATGGTCAGGTATGAAAGAACCTATCTGGTGGTCATGGGGGTGATCCACGGGTTGACTAACCTCGGGGGATCACTACTGACGGCCATTGTACACGGCAAGGGTTATACGAAGGATGTCACCCGTGTCACTGTAGCCAGTGCTTATGCCACTTTTGCTGTTTTCCAGATCTTGACACTGGTGTTTGCCGCCGAAGGACTGGAACTGGACATCAAAGCGAACATACTCTATCTGATCGTCGGGGCAGTGATCTATCTTTGTACCGAGAAGATGCTGTACGTAAAGATCGATAATGAAAAATACAGCAAGATTTTCGCGGTGTTTTTGTTGGCGTCTGGGCTTTTATTGATCGGAAAATCCTTTGGTACATTGGTCGACTTTTTATTCGGCGTTCTATTGGGTGTTGGGTTTTATCTATTCGAGGAAAATCGCGAACGCATAGAGGAAATGGTTCGGCGAGCTATCTTGTTGGTAAAGGGTCGTAGAGGAAAGTCCGTTTAGCCGGCAAGCCGGAGGTGAACTGTTCTTCAGTGGAGTCTATTCTAGTATTGAGCTTCTTTAGCCGAGATCTAAGGGACCGAAAGGTAATGTCGAGGTCCCGGGCTACTGAGGCCGGCGAGTAGAACGTCTGGTGGTCAATTCAGCATCGTTTTCCAGTTTAGACTTGTTTGGTTGCTCCTGTTGTTCATCCATATTTTGAGCAGGGATGCGAAAATCCGGATCCGTCGATGCTTATGGCTTAATCTGTCATTGCTTCCCCTATCTGGAAAAACCGGCAATACCGTGTAGATATGGTCGATGTGGTTCGCTTCGACCCACGGACAGGAGGGAATGCCGTCGATGCTCAGAACATGGCTTTCGGTTGGAATCAGACCATCGTTGGCCAGGTTGCAGATACGGTCTAGGGCGTAGCGCAAGGGTCGGAATATGGACCGGTCTGCCGACGAAATACGGCTGGCAAACGAGAGTATGGTGCATTTTTTCGCCAGCGCCTGGATTGCCGCGGCGTTTCTTCGGATGTAGTCAACTCGGGCCTGGGTGCCCATGTTCAGCGCAACGTTGTGGTCACCTTTGAAAGGTCCAGCAAGCAGCGATTGTGTAACCGGGTTGAGTAACCGGTTGCGAATCACCCAGTCCGATATCGGTGTGCCAGAGAACGGTGTTTGCATTGCAATCCAGCCCTTGACGTGCGTTCCCGGCAGGTAATTTCTAGCTAACAGAGTTTCCAATGCATCGATACCGCCCTTGCTGTGAGAAACAAGGATGACATCCTTGTCTGGGTACATTTGATGACGGTTGAGTATCGTCCGTTCGATGGCACCAATGTTATTTCTCGAAAGTTTCTGCATGCCATAATCGGAATTTGATTCGGGTCTCCAGTAACTGATTTCGTGCTGCTGTAGCCATTGCATCTGGTCCAGGAAATATGAGTTGACTCGATCTGGAACCAGGTCGCCCATCAGGCCTCTCAGGAAAATGATCTGGTAGCGATCTTTTAGTTCGATCAATTCATCTCTGGAAAGGGGCGATCCAGATCCTTGCAAAAGGTCGAAGAATTGTTCACTCAGATCCATTGGGGTTCTCGCCTCGCAAGCTTTCTAGTTGATTTGGTGAAGGGGTTAACAGCATTAGTTCTGAGTCTTTCGGTTGATGATCGTGGCCAGATTCATTAACAGGACAGGCGACGGTGTTTGTTCCCTGTGATCGGTTCACAGTCCATGCCGACTGCCAGGTTGTCGCCTTAGTCGATCCAACCCCGAAAGCGATAAACAGCGATACCCAACTTTTCCTTTATTAGCTGGTGGGTTCTTTGGAGGTTCTTGGCCTCGGGCAACAAGGCGACGATGGCCGGGCGGTCGTACGATACTGCGGAATAACCAGACGACGATGGAGTCGCATTAATTCCCGCCCGTTCAAAACAAAGGTAGGCTCGGGGCATATGGACTGCAGATGTGACCAGTAAGATGCTGGAAATACCTCGTTGTTGAAGTAACCGGCTGGTTTGCACCGCGTTCTCGTGGGTATTTCGGCTAAGGGTCTCGATCACGATTGCCTCCTCGGGTATGCCCCAGTCGTTGAGTATTCTGGCGGTGTAATAGGCCTCGGGTTTGATATGTTGTTCCTGGGGAAAAACATTTCCTCCACTAATCACGATCAGCTTTGCCTTACCTGCCTGGTAAAGCCGGAAAGCGTGCAGTGTTCGGTTGCCGTATAACTCACTTTCAAGCCGCGGACGAACCGGAATCGCAACATCCCCCCCTAGCAGTACAATGGCTCCTGCTTTCGGTGAGCTTTTTACCGGTACAGGGGAGAACTGCTGTTCATGCTGACGATAGAGCTCGAAGGATAATGAAGACGATGAAACCACTAGAATCACGGTTGCTAGGAAAAAAGACATGACGGCA
>JANXGZ010000268.1 GCA_024958995.1 Methylococcales bacterium
ACTCCTGTCCAACCAATTCCCTGAAATCCGTCGCGGCCGTTTGATCACACTGCAAATGAACCTCGGCTACCTCTGCAACATGAGCTGTAGCCATTGCCACGTCGATGCCGGACCAAAGCGCCAGGAAATCATGGACCTGAAAACCATCGACGATTGCATGGACTTTGTAGTGAAATATGGTATTGAAACCGTGGACCTGACCGGCGGAGCACCCGAGATGAATCCCCACTTCCGCCACCTGGTGCAGGATCTACGCGGAAACAACGTGCACGTGATCGACCGTTGCAACCTGACCATCCTCGAACATGAAGGATACCAGGACATTGCAGAATTCATGGCCAGACAGGAGGTCGAGATCATTGCCTCTCTGCCTTGCTATCTCGAGGACAATGTTGATCGCCAACGGGGAAAAGGTGTTTTTCAATCAAGCATCGCTGGACTCGAGCGCCTCAATCGGCTCGGTTACGGCCAACCGGATTCGGAACTTAAACTGAACCTGGTCTATAACCCGCAAGGCACCGATCTACCGCCGCCCCAGCAGCAATTGCATAGCGATTACAGCAGCCATCTAAAGGATCATTTCGGAATTGTCTTCAACGAATTGTATTCGCTGGCCAACATGCCGATCCAAAGATTCGGCCGCAAATTGGTCAGCCAGGGCCGCTTCGACGCCTATATCCAGCTTTTAAAGGACAATTTCCAAGAAAGCAACCTGGGATCAGTCATGTGCCGTGATACCTTGAGCGTGGACTGGAGGGGGTTCCTGTATGACTGCGACTTCAATCAAATGCTCGAAATACCCTTGGGCGTATCGGATCGTCAAACAATGCATATCAGTTCCCTCAATGGACCCCTGTTGCAAGGGGGGCGGATCAGCACTGGCCTACACTGTTATGGCTGCACCGCGGGACAAGGCAGCAGTTGTGGAGGCGCACTTGGAGAAGCGGACCCCAGTCAGGGATCGCAAGAGCAGCGGCCAGAACTTGATGGATCCCAATCAGCCGAGAAATCTGGTCTAGGCCGCTGAGCCGAAAAGGCGATAAAAATTGTCGGTACTGGTTTCTGCTACACGGTTGAACTCTTCCCCGCGAAGTTCCGCGACCTGTTCAGCAACATGACGGACGAAAGTCGGGTAATTCGGTTTTCCACGGTGAGGAACCGGAGCCAGGTAAGGTGAATCGGTTTCAATCAGGTAGCGGTCCTCTGGAATCTTCTGGGCTACCTCCTTGATTGACTGCGCGTTCTTGAAGGTCACGATACCCGAAAATGAAATATGGAAATTCAGATCCATCGCTCGGACCGCCATATCCCAGTCTTCGGTAAAACAATGGATCACTCCGCCGACCTCTCCGGCATCTTCCTCTTTCAACACTTGCAGGGTATCTTCCTTGGCGTCCCGACTGTGAATGACCAGCGGCTTCCCAACCTCCCTGGCAGCGCGAATATGATTGCGGAAACGGTTCCGTTGCCAGTCCAGGTTCCCTTCGCTGCGAAAGTAATCCAGTCCGGTTTCACCAACACCAACAACTTCAGGGTCCCGGGCAAGCGCGGTAAGTTCCTCGACAGTCGGATCATTTCCGTCCCGGACGTTGGGGTGAACCCCAACGGTAACCGAGATCATTCCGTAGCCCTTGACCAAATCCCGCATCGTCGGGTATGCCTCAAGGTCGATACTGATGCACATCATGTGTTCAAGACCGTTACGGGACGCATGGTCCACGAATCCGGCAAAATTGCCGTCATATGGATTGAGGTCAAGGCAATCGAGGTGACAATGGGAATCTACTAGCATGAATCAACTAAACTGAATCAAGGGAAAAGGCGGTTAACGTGGGACATTTTAACAGATTCACCAGGCAGGCACCCGGATTGAACCCGGCCACTGCAAGTGTTTCAGATTCAGCGAGTATTTCGTCTTCTACATCGTGTCCGTTGGCTGATCAGCACCGATGACCCCGGTTCTTCAGGTAAAAACCCTGTGCGCCGAGGTTACCCTGGACCGCTGATTCATACAGTGCGTTGGTTACGGCTTTGACGCCAGCAGCTCGGCCTCGATCGATGAGAAAAAATCAGGGAGACGGGAAGCACGCCCATTGACGATGCAAATCAGAACAACCACCCGCCCTATCCAGCTTGTCGTCGGTGGGTATCATTCGCGTTCCAACCTCCCCCAGTCGATCAGCACATTCTCAAGCAACATGGTTGGATTCACAGTCGTGTTTAGCGCAAGGGATGATTGTCCAAGGCGATCGTAAAAACCAAACAATTGCTTTAAGTCTAGTCTTTCAACCTCGACCTGCAAACTGGACCGCAGGTCTGGATTCCGCAAAATCCGTGCGGTCGGAACCATGCGAAGGCGAATCATGTCCACTATCCATCCACCGACCCAGTCGATAACGTTCTCCAGGCCAAGCCCTGCCAGTTTTGCAGCCACTCTCACCGGATCCGCAGATCCGTCGGCAACCTGCCGCCAGAAAGAATACAATACCTGGCGCTGAGAGAGCACCCCTTCATGAGCCATTTGTGCCGCCTTCAACGGAGACCCACCGGCCAGTCGGAACAGCAGTTCCGCGTCACCGACTCCTTTCTTGATCGTCAACCAGTCTACCACCTCACATGCGGAAGGTACCGGCACTTTGAGCCGCTGGCAACGGCTCCTGATCGTCGCAGGAAGGTCCCACGAACGGGAACTCAACAGGATGAATACAGTCTGCTCGACTGGTTCTTCTAACGTCTTCAGTAGCGCATTGGCAGCCGCCGTGTTCAGGCGGTCGGCCGGTTGCAGGATAATGACTCGGAATCCCCTGTACTGAGGGGTCAGTGCCAGGCGGGCAGCCAGGCTACGGATGGTATCCACAGGAATTACTTTTCCGGTTTCCGAGGGCTCGATCCGGATCAGATCCGGGTGCGTCCCGGCACGCACGAATCGACATCCTGCGCAGACGCCACAACTAACTACAGATGGTCCGCCCGCCGTACAGAGGAGATTGGCTGCAAAACAGGAGGCCAGGTTGTTCTTGCCCACACCGGCTATTCCAGACACCAACAATGCCTGTGGAACTCG
>JANXGZ010000170.1 GCA_024958995.1 Methylococcales bacterium
CGTATCCCCTTCAGGTTCTTTGGTGATTTCGAAATCAACCGTCATCCTGCGAAGCGCCTTGCCTTCGTAATCGAATACGATATTGGTCAGCCCCACATCCGGGATGTCCTTGCAGAACTCTTGATCCGCAGTCGTTGCGGGCGTGTACGCAGTGAAATGAACCCAGTGTCCGTCAACTTCAATCCGGCAGCTATCCAGGTCGATCGCAACCCCCCCGTGTGCCATCACGCTACCTGTAGGCATTGACCAGGCGATTATAGTAACTAGTGCCAATAAGGAGCGTCTGAAATTTTGCATTGTCATAAATTCACCTCTTCGTAATCTTTTTTGGTTTCTATAGTTGCGCATGACCCATCCTGCCTGGGACCGTCTAGGCGACAAGCCACGATAAGAGGGTGCTTAAAAAAACTAGCAGCGAATGATAACATATCGCCCCATTCAAAAAAAGAAATCTGCCGAACAGAGGGACGACTGTTCAAGACTACCGAAAACCCCCTGTAACCAGGGTCAGAACACGAAAGAAAATCACTTTATCGAACGATCGAAAAGCCCTCTCGCAGACACCACCGGCCGAAAAACCGAGGTTCACGAATAGGCCAGAGTATTGCTGAAATTTCTCCTAAACCGGTAACCGTTCTTTTCCAGCAATCGTTCGCAATCGCGCCGGTCAACTCTTGAAAGGTGCTTGTGCTCGTACAGCACCACTCCTGGCCGAACCCGATCAAAATTGATGCGCCGGATGATCTCGTAGTCATAACCTTCGGTATCGATTGCCAGCAAATTGACTTTTTCGACGTCATGCCTCTCAAGCAACGAAGTGAACGACAGGCATTCGACTTTCTCCTGGACAATGTAACGACCGATGTCGGGAATCACCCATCGATGCTTCATCAGCACGGCACGGTTGAATGAACCCAGCCCCTTGGTCCATTGGGGTAAAAAATCCAGCCCCTCCCGAATGCGAAAAAAATCACGTGTTTCGTCACGGGCCGAAATGGCAATATTTTCGAAGATCAACTCGCTACCACCGCCCCCTTCTCCATAATTTCGTTTCAAACGATCAAAATAGAACCTCACCGGTTCGATCAGGATCCCTCGCCAGTTGTTCCGAAGTACCCGCTTATACAGAGGGTCATGAACCACTCCGTCGTTCGCACCGATCTGGATGAAGAAGAAATCCTCGGCCTGCTCGATCTCATCCAGCACGGCTTCCAAGCCCCGCCAAGCCTGCCCCGAAACAAGGGGGTCAAACAATTTCACAATCATCGGTACGATCGGTGTGTGCATACAAGCATCCTTCAGTCGGGATTCGCTTTAAACGGTCATAGCCCAACCGCAAAACGAGCTATATGATATGGGAAATAGTGTCATTCTGACATAATCGGAATCAATTTTTGCCGCCCGCCCCTTTTGATTTGATGTCCGCCACAGTTACCCTGAGCGGGCGGAGTGACTCACTTGATCGTCAGAATCCATAGTGTCGGGATCTTCAGGAGCCAAAGGGCCGAAAATCCGACGCTCATCGGCGGATAAACCAGCCAGGATCGAACAACTTTTGGAACCTCGGGCTCTGACGGTCTTTTGCCGACCCAGTAGCCGCAAATCTCTCCGCACAAAGGCCCATAAGGCAACCCCGACCATGATTTCTCCTTGTCACAAAATTTGACCGTTTGTTATGATAGTCTGTTTTATCAATGGTTTTTCGGATCCAGTCAAGGCCCCGCCAGATCATCGCTAGCGCGACTTTAGCCTGTTGCCAAAGTTAAGCCATATGGCTCGGCGAGTGATGTAATTCAATGCCTGATTGGTTCCATGGGCCACCGCGATCGCCCATCCTTAATTAGAGACACCACAACAAAAACAAGCATGAATCAGGAATCAATTGCAATCATCGGAACCGGAGCCGCCGGCATGGCGTGCGGACATTTCCTGCACAGTGACTACGATCTGACTCTTTATGAGCAGAATGACTATATCGGTGGACATGCCAATACGGCGACCATCGACAGCGAAGAAGAAACGGTCCATGTCGACACCGCTTTCGTTATTTTCAACCCCGAAAACTATCCAATTTTCAGTCGTATGCTGAGAGAACTGGACGTTGAAACGATCCAGTGCCCAATGGATTTCAGCATTAACGTGATCCCCTCTGGATGGGAATACAACACCCGCGGACTCAGCTACGTCCCGAGCAATCTGAAGCAGCTTTTCGACCCCAAATTCCGCTCCATGCTGAAAGAAACCGGTCGCTTCTACAGGGAGGCAACCGAGATCATCAGCGAACCGCGATACCACGATTACAGCATCGCCGATTACGTCAAGGAAAAAGGCTACAGTGACAATTTTCTGGATAATTTCCTGATTCCGATACTGGCCGTGGTCTGGTCCATTCCCCCTCACAAAATGCTCGAATACCCAGCCCTGACCATGATCGAATTCCTTGAAAACCATGGAGCCTTTCAGGGAATATTCGGCCGGAAACGCTGGAATACGGTGGCCCGCGGAAGCGCATCCTATCGCGACAGAATCATCAAACCCTTCAAAGACCGGATCCGCACCCAGTGCAGGGTAACCCAGGTCCAGCGACTCAACGACGCGGTCGAAATTACCGACAACCGGGGCCGGGTTGAGCGCTACGACCGCGTTATCTTTGCCTGTCATGCGGACCAGGCACTGCGGTGCCTTGCCGACCCAAGCCGGAGCGAACGCCAGGTACTGGGTTCATTCAACTACACCCAGTCAAAAGTACTGCTGCACACAGACCACAGCATCATGCCCGAAAACAAAAGGCTCTGGGCTGGCTGGAACTATATCGTCGACTACACCGATGAAGGCAATCTGCTTTCTTCCTTCAGTTATTACATGAACAAGCTGCAAGAGGTTTCCAAAAAACAGGACTATTTCGTAACGATCAACCCCTGGGACCGGATCGACGAACAAAAAATCCTGCGCGAATACGATTACGAACACCCGCTCTTTGACATCGGTGCAATTCGGGCTCAAGAGCGCCTCCCGGAATTGAACGAAAACGGGCGCAGCTACTTCTGCGGATCGTACTTTAAACACGGGTTCCACGAAGATGCCTTCCGTTCGGGCGTGGAAGTCTGCCGTAAAATTACCGGCAACCCGATCTGGGCATAACGCAGATCATGTGTTTTTCAACCGAAGCCAGTTTCGTTTCAAGCGCCGTCCTCACGGTGGCGGGAGTAGCAACTCTGAGACAGGCCAAAAATCCAGGCCAGTTACCACTGGCAGCTTTTCCGCTAATTTTCGCCCTCCACCAGTTCAGCGAAGGACTTCTGTGGTTGTCCCAGTCAAACGATCTGCCGCCGGGGCTGGTTGATTTCCTGACCCGCGCCTTCCCCTTTATCGCTTACGTTGTCTGGCCCATCTTGGTTCCACTCGCGGTCAGTCGCCTTGAGGATTCGCCCGAGCGAAGAAAACTACTGCTCATCTGCCAGACCGTTGGAGCGCTATTGGGACTGTTTTACCTTTACTACATCGCAAAAGGGCCAGTCACCGCGGTTTTCATCAACCAGAGCATCCACTACGACTTTTACTTTTCCTTCTGGATCCTGAGCCAATGGCTGTACGGGTTCTCCATCATCGGAGCAACGTTTTTGTCCAGCCATAAGATCATCACTGTGTTCGGCGTTGGATTGGTCATTTCATACAACATTGCAAAACAGTTTTACCTGGCCAGTTACCCTTCCGTGTTCTGCCACCTTGCAGCGTGGCTGAGCCTGATCATTTTCCTCGAAGTGAAATACGGCGAAAACTTCCGATGGGGTCAAGACAAAAAGCAAGATCCGGTTTCAGCCGAACAGGCCGGCTAACCACAAACAATCACCACCGGACAAAGCCCGTTCCCTACACCGATATACTGCCGACTTCCAGCCTCCTTTCACGACTGACATCACCCCGGCGGCCGGGAGCGAATCCAGTCCCTCATTGAAATCTGCACACAACCGCAGAACAAGGGTGTCACCGTCGATCCTGAGCGGCAGAGCCCTGCCCTTGAGGATGCCCCAATCGCTCCCCTGGAATTACGGCTTCCAAGGCGGTATGATAGCGCTTTGGCGGACGCCAGAAAGTCCGGATTTGATTGCCTGGACTTTTCATTGACGAAGTCAAAAATATGGGATATCCTTTCCCAGCAGCAACCCGAAGAAACCAATGGGTTGCGGCCGTTCAGGGACTTAGGACGCATTAGTTGGATCGCGCTCTAGTGTTAAGGAATGAAAAAATAGAAAACCAGGACTGTATCTTGGTCTGTTTTCATAAATATCGGTTCTTTTTTGAGGAGGTGCAGCATGGACTATATGTTATTCTTCGCAGTCTGGATCTTCGGTGGACTTGCTTGCTTTGCGTTAAACAGAGTGAAATAAATCTACCGATTTGGTTAGGGAGATCCTCCTAGCCGCTCCCAGAGCTGCTTCGGTTTTTCCCTTACTAAATGATAAAAGCGGGTTCTTTACAGACCCGCTTTTTTCATGCCTGACTGTTTTTCAGAGGGACTAAAGATAGGAAAGCAATTCCGCGGCTTTTCAGCTTGGACCACGGCAAACACAAGTTAACCTGAAACGACCCTTGCCGCTAGGAACTGCTCAGCTAAAGAGAATTCCGAAACAATCCTTCAGCCTGCTGCTCCAGAGACTCCAGGTTTGCCTCCACTCTGTGCATCAACACCCCGATCTCTTCACGGGACAGGCCAGAGCCGACAGGCACAGGCTCACCCATCATTAGAGCCGTACGCGAAAGGGGCTTTGGAACCTCCATCCGGTCCCAACGGCTTGTCACCACCCCTTTTTGCTCCGTATAGACTGACGCCGGAACCAGGTGAAAACCCAGCTCAGAAGCCAGCCTTACAGCGCCCTGCTTGACCTGCCGACAAGGTCCCAGGGGACCATCGACTGCAATCACGCCAGCATCGTGGCGAGCAAGTGCATCCCGCATCAGTTGGTAGGAGTATTTGTTGCCACCGTCGGGAATCAGAATACAGTCGAGTCCGAAATGACGGCATATTTCCGAAATGACCGCCCCGCGCGCGGAAAGGCTGGTGAATACACAGGCACTTTCTGACCGCTGTTCGATCCACGCCCAGCGACACAAGGCCATGATTGGAATGTATTTGCCATGCCAGAAACACAGCAGGAACTTATGACCCTGCTTCCTACTTGCGTCAATCGAGGCGAAGCCATCGTAGCGCTTGCGCCAGGTCAGGCACAGCAATTTCAGCAAAGCAGCCCAAGCCCAGCCGAAAAGGCGTGCTTTGAAGCCCGGCGAAGGGTGTTTGGAGAGATCAGGTGTCAGACGAATGGATCGGCCGACCGAATCGACCATTTAATTGTCCGAGAATTCTGGCTGAATACCCAGTTTCAATGACTCGTCCTTGTAGCCACGTGGTGGCAGCACGAAACTACCAAAAGCCTTTGCGATGTTGCTCATGATCCGCCATTCGGCTTGCAGTACACGTTGGGCCCGGTCCGTGCGACCCCGCTGGCAGCTTTTCTCAACCGCGGACCGTTCAATCATGACCTGGTATAGATCAAGCGCCTTTTTGGCCGTACAACTGATATCGAACTCTCTCGCTGTGGCATCCACCCCACGCTGAATCAACGCTTTCTCCTCCGGATTCAACGCGGCCACCCAACCAAGGGCAGAGGCAAATGCTTCAACATCGCCGTTCGCCAGCAGCCGCCCATTGAACCGGTCGCGAACCACTTCCCGCACCCCTGATGCGTCCAAGGCCACCACCGGAACACTGGCCGCCATCGCCTCAGCTAGAACCATCCCCTGGGTCTCCGTATGGGAGCAAAAAGCGAAAGCATCCATTGCCTTGTAGGCTCCCGACAGGTCTTCCTTTTTCAGCAAACCGGCTGGAACGAAGCGATCTGCAACGTTCATTTCATCCATGACCCGGTGAATTTCAGTCGTCATCGGTCCTTCGCCAACCAGGACGAAAAATGCAGTTCGGTTCTGCTGAAGAAATAGCCCCACGGCACGCGCCAGAAATTCAAGGTTCTTCTCGGTCGCCATGCGGCCGACATGCCCAACCACGAATGCATCCCTCGGAATATTGCGTTTCTCGCGAAACAGGCTACCGGCTCCGCCACTGAAAAACGTCGTGTTCACCCCGGTTGGAATCACTGAAACCGGCGTATCCACCCCACGCTTCATCAAGAGATCGGCAACGCTTTCACTCGGCGCGATAACCGCATCACAAAAATTGCAGTAACCGGATACAAGGTTAACCACGTAGTGTTTCAGCCGTACCGAGTCCCACGGAATGTAATGAGTGTACTTCTCATACATTGTGTGATGGGTAAAAACCAGCGGAACCCCCCGGCCTGACGATATGCGTTTTGCCGTACCACCCAGCGCAAAGGGGTGATGCACATGAACGATATCCGGTTCGAATCGTTTCATCTGGATACTGCCCTTCCCCGGCAAAGGCATGGGCAAAGAAAACTCGGTTCCGTTGAGATGCTGTATCGCCGGGAAACGCACCACATCGGTTTCCGCCCGCTGCGCGTTCTTGTAGCGGGGAGCCGCAACCATGACCCGATGCCCCTGGCGACGATATTCATCGACAAATCTCTGTACACTTTGCGCAACACCCCCAACATAAGGCATGAAGGTATTCGTCAACATGAGAATGTTCATAGCGCGTGCAATGTTAAATATTGGTTGGTTTTGGTTTCCGACCGGAGTTTCAGGGGAATATTGACGTGAACTTGAACAGCACTTCCCCTAAACATGTTGGTCGGACTCGCTTCAAAATTTGCAGGACGCTCGCAGCCAAATAGTCTTTCGTCTACACAAGACCATAACGCAAGCCTGCAAATGTACCCAACTTTCTCGTTTTTTTCCAGATTAACGTACCCTGATCCATATAGTCGAACTGAACAACCAATCCTAACCTTTGCATCAGTCAGCCTGGCGCATTGAAAAATGCAAAATCGGACACGTCAACCTCCTTTTTTGAATTATAACAGCAACCCGCACTGATTTTTCGATTTTCCCCTTGAAAAGGGTATCGAACCAATTTTCTAATCCAGATCAATTTTCGAACGGATCAGCCTTAGAAGCCAGTTCGCTAGGGATTATAATGACAATAACTAAAGAATCTATCCGGCATTCGAATTGCTAAGGTTTCTGCATGTCAATATAATCAATCGATTATTAGAAATCGACCTTAATATGCTTTTCTGGACCTTGCAACGCGTTCTGGCCTGCTATTCCCTCCTGCTTTACTCGATGATTTTTGTCGCGATTGACTACGATGCGGCAATCGAGCTGGTTTCGGGGCCTCTACCGTGGATACTGATTATCCTGCAAATCGCCAGGCACTCGGCACTCGGCATGACCCTGGGCTTCCACCGCTATTACTCCCACGCGGCCTACAAGGCCTCTCGCGCTTACGAGTTTTTCATTGCCTATTCCTGCTCGGCATCGAACCAGGCCGCAATGTCCTGGTGGGCCGGCACCCACCGCTACCATCACGTACACTGCGACGACGAGAAAGACCCGCATTCTCCGGTTTCCCGATCATTTCTTTACGCCTGGCTCGGCTGGGGCTACGACCCCAGGCATGCAAACATCACCATCAAGCTGCGTTATCCAGAAACCCGCTGGCTGGATAAGTGGTGTTTCGTCATCCCCTGGATGGAATGGGCATTGATCTGGCTGGCCTCCGGTTCGCTGGCCTTTGCAACCATCGTATCCCTGATTCCCGCAGGACTTTCTCCGATCGGGACCTTGTTTTTCAACTGCATGTCTCACGGAGGGGACGCGGATGACAAGGGCTGTACAGCGCGGCAGTACAACATGCTGTCGGCCTTCCTTCTGGGGGAACACGATCACCTGGATCATCACATTTACCCGACCAAGGCCAAACGGCCAGGCCCGGACCTGCCCTACTGGCTGGTCTTGTGGCCGATGGCAAAGCTGGGGTTCATCTGGGACCTGAAAAATGATCACACCGACAGGCGCCGTGGACCCGGCTGAAGACCACCCTGTGTCGGGCGGCATTGATCGGTAACCCAGATCAGACCACTCTGGGCGAATGGCTGGCCCAGGAGCCCTTTTCAATGGCGCTGTCTTCGGGCTTCTTTGGTTTTTTTGCCCATTTCGGATTCCTCGATGCACTACAGGACGCCGGATTCGGACCCGCGCATGTTTCAGGTTCCAGCGCAGGAGCTATGGCCGCTGCCTATTGGGCATGCGGCCTGAACGTATCGGATCTGAAACCCCGCCTATTTACCCTGAAAAGGTCCGATTTCTGGGATCCGGCACCCGGCCCCGGCTTGCTAAAAGGACAACGGTTTAGAACGATTCTGGAAGAAATCTACCCGGTCGCAAGGGTCGAGCAGTGCAGCACCCGGCTAAGCATCTCGGCCTTTAATCTTCTCAGCCTTTCAACTCACACATTGCACAGTGGACGGCTTCGTGATGCCGTCTATGCATCCTGCTCGGTTCCGTTGCTGTTTCATCCGCTGCGGATCGGCGACGCACTTTACCTCGACGGGGGCATCGCCGACCGGCCTGCCTTTGCAGGGCTGCCGATCGAGGGACGAGTTCTCTACCATCACCTGGAACCCCGTCGGCCGAGCATGAAGTCCGACCGAGGACTTACCCGGCTTCTTCAGACACGCCCCAACACGGTCGCCATCAAAACCCGGAATGTCGAAGCGGTAACCCCGGGGAAGTTGGACCTGGGTCGACAGGCCTTCGACCAGGTCCGTGCGGCAACAAAAAAGGCATTCAACCTGCCCGTGATCAACCGCAGGGTAATCGTCTGAAACGGGGCATCAGTTCCCGACCGCGTCTTGTGGCATAAAAGCGAGGGTATTGCCGAAATGGCGCGACAATCGGTAGCCACGCTGTTGCAACACGCTTTCCCAGGAGTCTCTGTGTTTTTTTTCGATGTACTGGTGCTCGTACAGCAAGATCCCGGGAGCCAGGCGGTCAAAATCAATCTGTTTCAGGATTTCATGGTCGTATCCCTCTGTATCCACGAGCAACAGATCAATCCGGCGAATATCATGTTTTAAT
>JANXGZ010000287.1 GCA_024958995.1 Methylococcales bacterium
AGCACCAGGGCCATCTTGTAATACATGGAAAATAGGATTTCCAAAGGGTGGAAGCGTACCCCGGTGGTCGTGTCAAATCCCGGGTCGCTGTGATGTACCTTATGGAATTGCCAGAAAAGCGGGATAACGTGGAGCAGTCGGTGTTGCAGGTAGATGGCCAAATCGAGGACCAGCAGTCCTGAAAAAATCTCGATTCCGGGTGCCAACTCCAGATGGTTGAAGAGCCCTAATCGATGCTCGGCTGTATAGCAGGCGGTGGCAAAGACACCGCCTGCTGTCAAAAGCCTGAGAACGCCGAAATTCACCAGCATCATGCCGAGGTTGATCGCAATCCGCTGGGATCTGGGCTGCTGAAAGAAACGGAACGGGCGCACGCGTTCCCAGGTCAGCATCAAGGTCAGGACGACTAGAAAGATTCCGAACCGAATACTTGATTCCATTGACTATCGCCTACAGGGTACAAATTGCCGGTACCATCGAGACAAGGTCTCCGGGTTGATGCCAAGAGAGTAAAACAGCCTCAGGGACCACATCAGAAAAATGGTCCGAACGATTCCATTCTGTTCCCAACGGCGGCTGGAAGTCGTTGCTTTCGGTCCCAGGCAGACTGGCGGAGCGGATTTCCCCAGTGACTTGCTCAGGGCGATGTCTTCCATTATGGGTATTTCACTGTACCCTCCTACCTGCCAGAACAGTTCAGGGCGGACGAAGATGCATTGATCTCCGGTTGCGATGCCGGTCATTCTTGATCGCTGGTTGATCAGGAATTCAATTACCCTGAACAGGCAGTGATTGCCGCTTAGCCGGATATCGAACCGACCCCAGGCGTTACTCTTGTCCATCTCCTGTTTCAGAAGCCGGGGGGTGCCTACAGGGAGCCGTGTATCCGCGTGCAGAAACAGCAGGCAGGTTCCTTTGGCGTGTCGGGCCCCGTGGTTCATCTGCACAGCGCGGCCACGGGAGCTACGAAGCACTATATCGGCCTGAGCGCAGGCGATTTCCAGGGTGCCGTCGGTGCTGCCCCCGTCGACAATGATGATCTCGGCTTCGTTGTTCCGAGCCGGTTGCAGGGATCGTAGGGTCGAGGCAAGAACACTTGCCTCGTTCAGGGTTGGTAGGATGATACTGAGCCAGGGGTCCTTGTTTGTGCGCTCTTTCATGATCCGTTTTGGTCTTAGAACCGGCAGCCCGGTTCTGAAAACTGCCCGGTTTGTGGCTGCCCGAGTAAGTCATTTCGTATCGGTGCCAAAAGCGAGTGAAGCCGGGCTGGTAGCAGCAATGCATTTGGCGGAAAAATCAGGCTCTTTTCTTGCGTTCGGGCGCCTTTCGTCCAGCCAGCAAGGCCCAGCCTTCACAGACTGCCGGAGGAAAGAAGACAAAATCTTCCAGGTAGGCTTTCCTGACTTCGTCGGCCTGTTCCTTAAGGATTCCGGATAAGATCAGTTTTCCTCCCGGCTGGACCAGGCCGGAGATAGTAGCGGCCAGTTCCTGCAGTGGGTTGGCGAGGATGTTGGCGATGACCAGTTCCGCTGGACGGTCATCGATTTCTCCCGGACGGCGGCAGCTGATGCTGCTTTCAACCCCGTTCCTTATCGCGTTTTCCAGGGTAGCACTCAGGGCTTGCTCGTCGATGTCGACGGCAACGGCTTGTTTGGCGCCAAGCAGGATTGCGGCAATGGCCAGGATCCCCGATCCGCACCCGTAATCGATGATTCTCAGCCCATCAAGATTCTCGCTGGTCAGTCGCTCCAGACAGAGTCTAGTGGTAGGGTGCGTTCCTGTGCCGAACGCCAGGCCGGGGTCGAGGTGCAGGTTTACGGCGTCGCGGTTGGGTGGCGGCAGGTGGGAGGGACAGACCCAAAGCCGTTCACCGAACTGCATGGGTTTGAACTGGTCCATCCATTCGCGTTCCCAAACGCGATCGGCAATGACTTCCTTTTGCCAGTCCTCTGTGGCTGTTCCCGGTAGCTGCCGAAGAATCGATTCGCGCACTGTTTCCAGGTTAACCGGTTTTTCAAACAGGGCCCGTATGGCGGTTTTGTTCCATACCGGGTGTGACCCGGGCGGAGGTTCGTAGAGCGGCTGGTCTCCTGCATCGCTGAAGGTGATCGAGACAGCACCCAGGGCTGTCAGCGCTTCGGCAACTGTTTCGCAGGAGGCATCGCTGGTTACAACCGAGATCTGCTGCCAGTCCAAGGCGAGTTTTTCCGGTTAAGGGCTTCGCAGCGTATGGAGTTGACACTGCTACTGGGAAAAGGCGATCTCATGCTCCAATGCCTGCCATTAGAACATCGTTTGAGTGATCAGGGCTTATCGACTGTCGGAGTCCGAACAGTGCCAATGGCAATTCATTGTAGCCCGAGTTTCTTTTCCAGATAATGAATGGTCTGTCCGCCGGCGCGGAATTCGGCATCAGAGAGGATATCGACATGCAACGGGATGTTGGTCTTGATGCCTTCAATCACGATTTCGTTAAGAGCGGTCTGCAGGCGAGCCAGCGCACTTTCGCGGGTGTCCCCGTAGGCGATCAGTTTGCCGATCATCGAGTCGTAGAACGGGGGGATGCGGTATCCGTTGTAGATATGGGTTTCCACTCGAATACCGGGGCCGCCCGGCATGTGAACCTGCTCGATGACTCCAGGGCTGGGCATGAAGGTGACCGGATCTTCAGCGTTGATTCTGCACTCAATGGCGTGACCCTTCATTTCAACGTCTTCCTGCGAGATTGACAGCGGTTCTCCCGCCGCCACCCGGATTTGTTCCTTGACGATATCGAAGCCGCAGACCATTTCTGTGACCGGGTGTTCGACCTGGACACGGGTGTTCATTTCGATGAAATAGAATTCGTCATTCTCGTAAAGGAATTCGAAGGTCCCGGCACCGATGTAACCGATGTCCTTGCAGGCCTCAGCGCAGCGGGTACCCACCCTACTCCTTTGTTCTTCGGTAATACCGATTGCTGGAGCTTCCTCGATGACTTTCTGGTGCCGACGCTGGGTCGAACAGTCTCGTTCGCCCAGGTGGATGGCGTTACCGTGGTTGTCGGCCAGCACCTGAAACTCAATATGACGGGGGGTCTCGAGGAATTTTTCCATGTAGACCGTGTCATTGCCGAATGTGGCCAGTGCTTCGGCTTTGGTCAGGGTGATCGCGTTGAGCAGGGCCGCTTCGGTATGTACCGTACGCATTCCGCGACCGCCTCCGCCGCCGGAGGCCTTAATGATGACCGGGTAACCGATGTCCTGCGCCATTTGCAGGGTTTTCGACTTGTCGTCATCCAGTGGGTCGTCGGAACCCGGTACACACGGAATCCCAGCAGCCTTCATGGCTCGCTTGGCAGAGATCTTGTCGCCCATCAGCCGGATGGTCTCGGGTTTCGGGCCAATGAAGATGAACCCGCTCTGGATTACTTTTTCGGCAAAATCCGCGTTCTCCGCCAGGAATCCGTATCCGGGGTGAATGGCCTCCGAGTCGGTTACTTCTGCCGCGCTGATGATCGCGGGCATGTTCAGGTAGCTATCGGCAGAGGCTGCCGGGCCAATGCAGACCGATTCGTCGGCCAGCAACACGTGTTTCAGTTCACGGTCCGCTTCCGAATGGACGGCAACGACATGGATACCTAGTTCCCGGCAGGCGCGGAGTATGCGCAGGGCAATTTCGCCTCTATTGGCGATCACAATCTTGTCGAGCATTTGAGTGGAAGCGTTTTTAGTGAATGGTGAAAGGATAAAAAGCGGTTACAACGAGCCGTTATTCAATGATGAATAGCGGCTCGTTGTATTCCACGGGTTGACCGTTTTCGACGAGAATCTTGCGAATCACGCCGGCCTTGTCCGCTTCGATTTGGTTGAGGATCTTCATTGCCTCGATAACACAGAGCGTCTCGCCCACGCTGACGTGTGATCCGATTTCGACGAAATTCTTGGC
>JANXGZ010000126.1 GCA_024958995.1 Methylococcales bacterium
TACGTGTGGACAATGCGGGTGAGGATAATGCGTGTGAAAGTTACGAACGATCCTTTGTGCTTGATGGCAAGAGCGGGTATTTGTCAGTGTCGCAGTCTGGCAACCACCTGGTGTGTGCTGTTCAGGGGGGGAGCACGGGTTCGCTGATGCGGATCATGGGAAAAGTCCGATCAATGTTTGACGTTGACGCTGTGCCAGAAGAGATAAACTCCGTGCTCTGCGAAGACAGGATTATGCGCAGGCTTGTGAAGCAGCGTCCTGGGCTGCGGCTACCCGGTGCCTTCGATGAATTTGAGATCGCAGTACGGGCGATTGTCGGACAACAGGTTTCAGTTAAGGGAGCGACTACGGTCATGGGGAGGATCGCCGACCAGTATGGCACCGAGACAGAGGTTGGGCGGGTGTTTCCACCCCCGGAAATTCTGGCTGACCTAGATCCTGCGTCGCTGCCAATGCCTTCAAAACGTGCGAGAGCCATAAAACTGCTCGCTGTTGCAGTTGCTGATGGTGAGCTTGGGTTTGATATGGATGAACAGGCGTTTTACGAGCAGGTGATTGCCATTCCGGGTATCGGACCCTGGACGGCCCAGTATATTTGCCTGCGTGCGTTATCGAATCCGGATTCCTTTCTGCATGGTGACCTGGTGATTAGAAAAGTAGCAGAGAAAATCCTGGGTGTTAGCTCGGAAAAGGAACTTATTAACAGAGCGGAAGCTTGGCGGCCCTGGCGTGGATACGCAGGTATGCATTTGTGGCGGGCTTCGGCAGACTGAATAGCAGCGAAATGAAGAGTAAAATGAAGCGTTAAGAGGAATCGATTGTGTACTACAAATATATACCATCGCCCGTCGGGAGGCTTTTGCTCGGGGGACAAACCAGCATCCTTGAGATGATTGGGTTTCCGGAAGGGAAGGGGATTATTTGCCCGGGGGACGATTGGATTCAGGATGATTCTGTTTTCAAACAGGCCGAAGACCAGCTTAACGAATATTTCGAGGGGGAAAGACAGCAATTCGATTTAAAGATGAAGCCCTGCGGGACACCGTTTCAGCTCAGCGTTCTTGCAGCTCTGCAGGAAATTCCTTTTGGGCAGACAACCACCTATCGCAATATTGCAGAGAGTATTGGACGTCCGAAGGCGGTCAGGGCGGTCGGTGCAGCCAATGGTCGTAATCCACTGCCCATTGTCATTCCCTGCCATAGAGTTATCGGTGCAGATGGTAGCCTGACGGGCTTTGGTGGAGGGCTTGCGGCAAAGTCCTTCCTGCTAAACCTTGAATCTGCCGGGCTTAGTCTTGCGAGCCGGTAAAGCTGATCCCGGTTGGTGTCTCGTCTGGTCCATAGACCAATCTTGCGTCGCGGTAGGGTGATTGTTGGACCAGTTCCCTGAATGCCCGCAGTGATTTGAACGGTAGATCGGTCAGCATTGAGTTGACCACCCAGGCAGGGAGCGCGCCACCCGGCTCGACGTACTGCTGCCAGGTCACCCGAAGTTTGTTCTCCCGGGTTGGCTCAAGAATGTAGGTTCCGAATGCCTTCCGTATCCTGACGTGTTTCGTCTGGGGTATTTCATCGGGCATTGAATTCATCGTCACTCGTACGGATGACTCGCCTTCAAACGTGATTGCGGCATGAAAAATGGAATCACGCGATTTTGCGGGGAAAGGGAGCGATGTCACTTGGTAAAAGATCCTTTCAGTGGAGCTCGTTTCTCGAATAATGCGGCCTTCTTTGCACCGGAACAACCACTGTGTACATGCCGAGATATCGATAAGAAGCGCTATTGCCTGGGCCACTGTTGCATCGATTTCGGCTTCAGCCCGGAATTCCTTGTATTTTGCCCCTGATGTGAGTCTTGATTGAACCAGGATGCCATCTTCATCAAGCCGTGTTTCCCACGCGTAGGTATCCGTCCAAGTCAATCCTAGAATAGCGGTGATGAGCAGAACGCTTGGAAGTTTATGGAGATTCAAGTCGAAGTCATCGATTTCTGGAGAGGGACTGAAAAACGTCAAAATAGTCCGGAAAGGTTTTTCTGGTGCAGTCCGGATCATTAATGGTGACTGGTGCGTTACCCAGTGCCGCCAACGAGAAAGACATCGCAACCCGGTGGTCACCGTAGGTATCGATGGTCGCAGCCTGAATTTCGCTGGGTGGGTCGATCGCGATGGAATCCTCGGTAGTCTGCACGATTGCACCGAGCCGTGTCAGGCCTTCTGCCATCGCATGCATTCTGTCAGTTTCCTTGACTCGCCAATTGTAGATGTTGCGTATGACAGTCTGCCCTTTCGCGAATAGTGCCATGGCGGCAACTGTCATCGCGGCATCAGGGATATGGTTAAGATCAACGTCAACGCCATGTAGCTGGCCGCCCGTGACATCGGTCCAATCATCCGCTCTGTCCACCTTTGCCCCCATTAGCTCAATA
>JANXGZ010000143.1 GCA_024958995.1 Methylococcales bacterium
AAGGCGATGAAATCCAGTCCCGACAGAACTGAATCCGCCCTTTCCCGACCTCCGGCCACCCTGTGGACCTGTTCAGTGTCGCTCAGGCACAGGGACGGCCAGTATTCGTCCTCCGGCGACAGAGCAACCACGATCCCTGCATACAGTTGGGAGGCCATCAGTCGTTTCAGGGTATGTTTCAGTACTGTGCAGTCTCCTAGCCGCAGGTATTGTTTCGGCCGGTCGGCTGCCATACGCTTGCCAACTCCTGCAGCGGGCACCAAGGCCCAGACCCGGGTTTCGCTCAAAGATCTGCTCCGATTCCTGTTCGCACCTGTCTATTCCTCTGTCGGCTCGATGATCTGGAAGAAGGTTTCATTTTCCTTGATCATTCCCAGATCCCTACGTGCCCGTTCCTCGATCGCGCCCAGACCGTTCTTCAGATCATCTACCTCGGCTTGCAAAGACGCATTTTTTCCTCGAAGTTGCCGGAGTTCTTCCCGCAAGACCTCGATCCGATTCTGGTATTGCACCACTTTCTGGAATCCGCTGCCTCCAAACCACAGCTTATACTGAAGCAACAGCAACAGAATAACTAGAACCCAAGCCAGTAGTTTCATGGCTCACTGCCCCCGGCAGCCGGCCGCATCCTTCCAGCCCCAGAACGAGATTAAACCCGGCCAAAAGCCGGGCAGGAGTTCATTAACCGGCAAGGTACCTGAATGCCGAACGACCTGCATAGCTTGTTCTATCACCCAGCTCATCCTCGATCTTCATTAGCCGATTGTACTTGGCAACACGGTCGGAGCGACTGAGCGATCCCGTCTTGATCTGACCGGCACAGGTCGCTACGCACAGGTCGGCGATAGTGACGTCCTCGGTTTCACCGGAACGATGCGAAACAACTGCCGTATAGGAGGCTTCCTGCGCCATGCGAATGGCTTCCAGCGTTTCGGTCAGGGTACCAATTTGGTTCACCTTGATCAGAATCGAATTGGCAATATTTTCGTCGATTCCTTTGCGTAGAATGTCCGGGTTAGTCACGAACAGGTCGTCACCCACCAATTGGACCCTGTTGCCGATCTTGTCCGTCAGCAGCCTCCAACCGGCCCAGTCGCTTTCATCCATACCATCCTCGATGGTCACGATCGGGTACTTTCCAACCCAGTCGGCCAGGTAACCGGAAAACTGATCCGCATCAAAAGTCCGGTTTTCCGACTCAAGACGGTAAACCCCATCTTCGCAGAATTCCGAACTGGCAACGTCGAGGCCCAGGTAGATGTCTTCGCCCGGACGGTATCCTGCCTTCTCGATAGCCTGGAGGATCACGCTCAGAGCAGCTTCGTTGGAGGACAGGTTGGGCGCAAAGCCCCCCTCATCACCAACCGTGGTTGCAAGTCCCTGGTCCGAGAGCACTTTTCCGAGGGCATGGAAAACCTCGGCGCCATAGCGGATTGCCTCGCGAAAGTTTGCCGCACCGACCGGCAGGATCATGAATTCCTGCAAGTCCACGCTGTTGTCGGCATGGGCCCCGCCATTGATGATGTTCATCATCGGCACCGGCATCAGGAATTGTCCACTGCAGTTCAAGTATTCGTACAGGGGTCTCCTGGCTTCATTCGCAGCGGCATGAGCAGTGGCCATCGATACCGCCAGGGTTGCATTGGCGCCCAGGCGGCTCTTATTGGGGGTTCCGTCCAGGGCAAGCATTTTGCGGTCCACGGCCTCCTGATCGGAAGCGTACATACCGACAACCGCGGACCGGATCTCGGTATCAACATTATCAACTGCTTTCAGCACACCTTTGCCGAGGTAACGGGATTCGTCCCCATCTCTCAGCTCGATGGCTTCCCGAATCCCGGTCGAGGCGCCCGAAGGTACCATCGCACTACCAACCGCGCCGGAGGCCAAACTAACCTCCGCCGCGATGGTCGGATTGCCCCGAGAATCCAGAACCTCTCTAGCTTTCACATCAACGATTTCTGCCATGCATCCCTCTTAGTAAGTAATGGAAATTTCAATTCAGATTCTTTTTGACAACCAAGTCAATTTCTTTCAATGACTCTAGAAGCCGAGTCATCTCCGCTAACGGCCAGGAGTTCGGGCCGTCACTCTTCGCTTTTTCAGGGTCGGGATGGGTTTCCATGAACAGCCCAGAAACACCGACCGCGACAGCCGCCCTGGCCAAACCGGGAATAAATTCACGCTGTCCCCCAGAACAAACCCCCTGTCCGCCGGGAAGTTGGACAGAATGAGTCGCGTCGTAGACCACAGGACACCCCGTCTCCCGCAGAACCAGCAGGGAACGCATGTCCGAAACCAGATTATTATAACCAAACGACACGCCGCGCTCGCAGACCATGACCTGCTCATTGCCCGCCGATCTTGCCTTCGCGACCACGTTAGTCATTTCCCACGGAGACATGAACTGGCCCTTCTTAATATTGATCGGAATGCGGGCTGCCGCAGCATTTATAATGAAGTCCGTCTGGCGACAGAGCATGGCCGGGGTCTGGATCACATC
>JANXGZ010000312.1 GCA_024958995.1 Methylococcales bacterium
CTCCTGAAACAGAGGCCGAGGTACTTCTGGCAAGGTAGCTCAGCTGGTAAGAGCGCAGGATTCATAACCCTGAGGCCGGGGGTTCAAGTCCCCCCCTTGCTACCAACAACTATTTGAATAATAAGGATTATTATTCAAATGCCATCGGTGACTCAACTATTCATCTGGCTCCCGGTTACCGTATCGGTTACCGGGTCGTTCATGTGCTCAAATAGTGCGTAACTGTCGATCGCAAAGACCAAATCTGGTCCTGGTTTCAAGTACAAAGCTCTCGTTCGAAAGAATGGGAAGAACCTCAAAATCAAAACGTTCGCCCAAAAAACGGATGCCCTAACCTGGACGCGGCGCATTGAAGCCGATCACGAACTCATGGAAGCCATTGGCTGTAGAGGAGCAAGTCTAACGCTGAAGGAACTCGCCGATGAATACGTTGACCAATGGCGGGGAAAAGATCCCGACCAACTGATCCGGGTCGCCCATTGGACTGAGGTTCTCGGCTCCGCTTTCGGGCCAACGAAATCAGAGTGACTTAATGGTCATAGTTTTTCGGTTCGATGTCGGGCCGTGTAATTCGGGTTGGGTTGTCATCTTGTAAAAACCGCTCTGCTTGAACCCAAATGAGCCGGCGAATAGACCTTACGCTCGTTAATCCTATAACGCGTCATACCACTCACCCACGTCGCTCTGACGAAAATCTGGTTCGTTCCACATCACCTTTATTGACGCTGCGAATGCGGCCCGTTTCGACCGACCAACCCACGGCTTTCCCATCCTGTGGTACGCAAGCCAAAGGTCAGTCCAATTATCAGGAAAACACCCTAAGTGTCTATGTTTAAAAAGAAAACTATCGTTGCCCACAATTTCTGTGGATAACCCAGTGGATTTATCGCCACACAAGTCCTCCAAAGCACTGGTTTTCCGGTCTTATCGTTATATTGAGTAGGATTAACTCAACAAATAATAAGGGCTTAGAATCAACAAGTTACAAAGCCTTATAGCTAGTCACCTCAAATCTGCAGATGGCTTACCAATCAAAAACAGCGCCATCAATACTACTTGTGCGAAATTCCTTTATCTAGCATGGGGCTTTTCCGGATATGCGCTAATCAGAGGTAAATCATCTTCTGTCTGAAAACAACAGATCGCATGGCACTACCCACATAACAAAAAACACGCAAGTTAGCGCTCAGGAAGAGACGAAGCGCTGATGACCTGAGCCAGAAGCTTTCTGCCTTATATATGTTACAAGGGGTGTTATCCGTTCTGCAAAAGTAGGCAGTATATGCTTTGGTTTGTGGCAGTAGCAGCTATCAGTATTCAATCGGTAGGAGTGTGCTAGCGTTCTATTTAGGAAGAAGGACAATATTAAAAAACCAAATAGTCGCTGAGACTTTTGGCTTAGGATAATCGAGAATATTTATGATCTAACATGCGGCCTTTTAACTGCGATCGGACAAAGGATCAGTAAAATCCGGATCAACCAAAGAGAGAACACATGACTCGAAAGAACGAAACACGATCATCCACGTTTGACCTGGAAGCAGAGGCAGTAGCCGCTGCTCTGGACAAGGCAGTAGAGATGCTCCACTGGAACAACCGGCAACCAATCGAACTGTACGAGCTAGCACGACTGTTGATCCAGCAACGTCGCACCCTGGCAGAAGAACGCATTGCCAGTACGCTGGAACAGATCAGACAGACGATTAAATAAAGCGTTACAGACAAGCACCGATTCCCCGGTGCTTAAAGCCGCGTGGACCGCAATGCGCCCTTCAAGCTGTACAAGCCATCAGGAGAGCGGAGAAACGAACCATTGTTTCGACAATGCCGGGTAGCCACCACAGGCTTAGGATCAGGCATTCATCTCTGCCACAACATCCCGCTTTTCAGGATGACGAACCCGACGCTGCGCCTTGAGCAACAGTCTGAGGACGGGAAGAGGGTTTCTGGAAACCACTAGCGTCGTCAGAACACCACCCATCAAGGCCCCAACGATACCATGGCCGGCCGTATCCGAACCGGTTAAAAAAAGATTCTTGATCGGGGTCCGGGTTCCTAGCCAGGGTGCGGCAAGTTTTTCCGGAGTTCCAGGCAACCCGTAAATACAACCCTGCCGATGCCCGGTAAAGTTGGCAGTCGAAAGCGGTGTCGATACCTCGCAGAAGTCAACGAGTTGAGCAAAACCGGGAAATCGTTCATCGACAAACTCGACCAGAGCCTCGGCAACCCGCTGTTTCATCGCATCGTAATCATCGCCGCGGTGTCCCCACGGCAGAGTATTCCACTCCTTGAATGATTCAGCGTCTACGAAGGTTATCAGCTCAGCCGTGTGGCCTGCAGTCGTAGGATCCTTCAACGAAGGAAATGAAAGAAAACAGCCATTGATCTTGCCATCGGTTACTGACCCGCGCTGTGAAAACAGGGCATCGTGATCGTAATCGCCGTAGATCCAGCAATTTTCACCTTGAAAGCCCAATTTTTCCGGAGATTCCTTGAATCCCAGGTAGACACAGATATGGAAAGTGCCCTGGGGAAACTGTCTGACTGCCGGGCGAAAAGACAGTGAGAATTCCTTTGGCACCAATTGGTCGTAGGTGATATACGCCCCAACACTGCTGATGACCTTGTCCGCCGTATAGCGTTCGACAATCTCCCTCCCCCTAGCACGGGTGACTGCTTCAACTCCAACCGCCCTTCCTTCTTCCAGCAGGATTCGGCTCACCTGTCGACGAGTCAAAAGCCGACCTGCAGCAGATTCGATAATCGGAACAATACTTTCAGCGATCGTCTTGGCTCCGCCAACAGGGTAGTAACCGCCATCGAAATAGTGGCAGGCAATCACCGCATGCACAGCAAAGGCACTTCTGGCGGGAGGCAAACCTGCATTGCCCCACTGTGAAACCAAGACCGCCTTGAGTTGAGGGTTGACGAAATTGCGCTCCAGATAATCTTTCGTCGTCATCATTCCGAGCGATCTCCCCACCCCCGTAAACAAACGCGACAACGGCCGCAGTAGGCTTGGCAACAACCTTGCCAACATGAGACGTCCATACCATCGAGCGGCGGCAACCAGATCTCTGAAATACTGCTCAATCGGCTCCCGTTCCTCAGGGAACTGCCTGATCAAGTCTTCCCGAAAACGGCACATGCCCGAACGGGCGTTGAAGGTAAAATCCGGGTAGACGAAACGATCGTAGATCTCCGGCATCGACTGCCACTTGACGCCGCCATCGGTAATCGCATCAAACAGAACCCGGTAATGACTGGCCGGATCCATTTCCCCAACGTAATGCACCCCGACATCCCACTCGTAGCGGTTGTCCCGGCGGAAACTGTGCGTGAATCCGCCTGCCGTAAAATGACGCTCCAGTACGAGTACTCTTTTACCGAAAAAACGTGCAAACAGACTGGCGCAGGTCAGCCCGCTGATGCCAGAACCAATCACGATAACATCGAAATGGTTGTTCTCGGACATTCTGAATAAACCGGTTAATGCATGGTATTAAATTGAACAAACAAGGCCGAATCCACATAACTCTGTGTCTTTAGGCAACATCAACCCTCTTGAACCGAAGGTCGGAGCCGTACGGCCTGCCTTTTGGCATCCGCGACCGGGCGCAAATAGTATCACACCCCATGAAATGATGACCTCAACAAGCCGCGAACCCCCAAACACCACGAAGCCAGAGTCAATGGGCAAACGAGAATATTGGACGCCCGGCTCATGTTCCCCTAAATGGTGGCCGGAATATGGGGCCAGAACGGCCCACGGCACAAGGAAAAATTTATCGAATAGCCGAGGACTTCTGCTTAGAGTAATTTGTACCGCTTTTTTTCATGAGGATCCTAAGCCTTCCTCACCATCAGATTGAGCTATCGTTCCAAAAAACCTGCAACAGCTCCAGGCAACCACGATAGATCGACAAACCTGTCCTTTTTTGGCTCAGTACAATCCGTACGATATCAGTTTCGGGACCCAAAAATAATCAATCTCAAATTAATCACACCATCGGACAGACGTCTCCAACAATCAATCCCAGACCATGCAACCCAGGCTCCCGATTGTCCTGTAAAATAACGATTTTCAATCTCATGTCCCAAAGACTCCAATCATGACCGTTGAACTCTTATCCCCAGCGGGGACACTGAAAAACATGCGCTACGCCTTTGCCTTCGGTGCGGATGCCGTATACGCCGGGCAGCCTCGTTATAGCCTGCGGGTCAGGAACAATGACTTTCTCGACGCCAATTTGGAAATCGGAATCGATGAAGCCCATCGGCTAGGAAAGAAATTCTACCTGGCAACGAACATCATCCCTCACAATTCGAAGATCAAGACCTTCATCAAGGACATGACACCGATCATTGAACTTGGTCCGGATGCATTGATTATGTCGGATCCAGGCCTGATCATGATGATCAAAGAAAAATGGCCGGAGATACCGATCCACCTTTCGGTTCAGGCCAACACGGTAAATTACGCTGCGACAAGATTCTGGCATTCCATGGGCATCGAAAGAATTATCCTGTCCAGAGAACTATCGCTGGACGAAATCGCGGAGATCCGTCAGCAATGTCCGGAAATGGAACTGGAGGTCTTCGTTCATGGCGCCCTTTGCATTGCGTATTCGGGCCGGTGTCTGCTGTCCGGGTACTTCAACCAGCGCGACCCCAACCAGGGTAGCTGTACCAATTCCTGCCGCTGGAAATACGACCTCACTCCGGCCGAGGAAGACGACGAGGGCATCAGGAAACCGGCCGTTGCAGACTTGCAGATGTCCGACCTCAACAACGGAGGATGCCAATCGGACCAACGGCATCCACTGGCCGACAATGTATATTTCCTCGAAGAAGAAAACCGACCAGGTGAACTGTTGCCGGTCATGGAGGACGAACACGGCACCTACATCATGAATTCCAAGGACCTGAGAGCCGTGGAGCATGTCAAACGTCTGGTCGACATGGGTATAACCAGCCTAAAGATCGAGGGCAGAACGAAATCGCACTATTACGTTGCGCGTACCGCGCAGGTCTACCGGCAGGCAATCGACGATGCCGAATCCGGCCGCAAGTTCCAGCCGGAACTGATTGGAGTACTGGAAAACCTGGCCAACCGAGGATACACCGACGGCTTCTACCAACGCCACCACAGCCACGAATACCAGAACTACATGTCCGGCTACTCCAAGAGTCACCGCCAGCAATTCGTCGGAGAAATCCGACAATACGACCAGAACACCGGGATGGCTGAAGTCCAGGTGAAAAACAAATTCGGCGTTGGCGACCGTCTCGAGCTGATCCTACCCGAAGGGAACCGGAACATCACTCTGGAGCGCATGGAGGACCTCAAAGGCAATCCCATGACTGAAGCACCGGGAGGCGGCTACGAAGTCAAGATCCCGCTGCCCACCATCGATCACGGGAAGGGACTCCTTGCTCGTTATTTGTAGGACCCCTCTCCACGTATGAACTGGCAGAACAAACGTACTCTGCCACTGGCAATCCTGGCCGTGGCAGTCACCCTATTCATCCTGCTCATGGTTACACGACCGAAACAGGCCCCGCTCGAACCCAAGGAGCGAATCTGGTACGTGGAAACGATCACGGTTGAGCCCCAATCCCTGTCACCGACACTCACCCTATACGGCCAGGTGGAAACCCCGGACCTGGTAAAAGCCGCGGCGCCAAAGGACGGCCAAGTCGATCAGGTACTGGTGCGGGAAGGCGCATCGATCAGCCGAGGGCAGCTTCTGCTGACCCTGGACAGCCGAGACTTCGAACCGTCCACGATCCAGAAAGAAGCGCAGGTCGAAGAACTGGAGGCAATGATCGAGAGCGAAGAACTGCGGCATGCAAACGACCAGCGGGCAATCAAACATGAACAGTCACTGGTCAACCTAAGCAAATCGGCAGTCACCCGGGCTAAAAAGCTCATCATCAAGAACCTGGTTTCCAAAGCAGCTCTAGACCAGGCCGACCAAGACCTAGAACGACAGGTCTTGACCCTTGAGGAACGCAAACTCAGCCTGAACGACCACGATGCCCGCCTCAAACAACTGCAAGCACGGCGCAGAAAAGCCCAGGCAGAACTGGCAACAGCTCGGATTGACATGGAGAGAAGCCGCATTTACGCACCCTTTGACGGTTTCGTATCCGAAATCAATGTGGCCAGCGGCGAGCGGGTCAATGCCAACCTGACCCTCCTCGTAATGTATCCGTCGAATACCCTGGAAGTCAGAGCACTGATCCCGACACCCTACCAGGCTGAACTGCAACAGGCCCTTTCCATGGGTGTCCGGCTGCAAACGCGAGCCCTATACGCAGATACTGCCATTACCCTAGAACTGGACCGTTTCTCGGCCGAAGCCTCCGCTAAAGGACTGGATGCACTGTTCCTCGTAACTGAAAGCTCGGACCTACTGCGCCTCGGAAACAACCTTGTCCTATCCCTTTCCCGCCCTGCCCGCGCTGACTCGGTCGCGATTCCGCAGACCGCATTGTACGGCCATGACAAGATCTATCGGCTGGACGGCGGACGCATGCAGCGTATTCATGTAACAAATCTCGGCGAGTTCGTGCAACCCTCAGGAAACACACTGCTGATCGTTTCCAACCCGATCCTAGCCAAGGGTGACCGCATCGTTACCACCCATATGCCCAACGCCGTAGACGGCCTTCGGGTTGAAGCGAGAAACGTTGACGGACTGACCAGTAGCAAAACGCCCGTGGCCAACTCAGAACTACCGGCTCACTAAACAGCCTAGGTTCTGCAAATGCGAATCAAACGACCGCTATTGAGCTCCGTTTTCCTCGCCATCCTTTCGCGTAACCAAGGCTAACGGGCAGCATGCAACACAAAAACGATCTAATCGGCACATTTGTACGTCATAAGGTTTCCGCCAATCTGTTAATGATCCTGATGATCCTCGGTGGGCTGGTTGCCTTCGAAAAGCTGAACGTCCAGTTCTTCCCCAATTTCACCCTGAACATCATCCAAGTACGGACTTCCTGGGACGGGGCCAGCTCGGAAGATGTCGAAGTCGGCATCACCATCCCTCTGGAACAGGTACTGAAGACCGTCGACAACCTGCGGCACATCACGTCCACATCTTCCCAGGGTGTTTCGGCAATCAGTCTTGAACTTCAGGAGGGAACCGATACCTTGATCGCAGTCGATCAGATCAAGCAGAAAATCGACGAATTCCGCAACCTCCCGATCGACGCCGAAAAGCCTCAGGTAAAAAATGTGGTGGTTTATGAACGCATCGCTAAGCTCCTGCTTTCGGGAACCGAGGATATGGCAGAACTTCGTCATCTAGCACACACCTTCGAGCAGGAACTCCTGGACCAGGGAATCGACAAGGTGGAACTCACTGGACTACCAGAAGAACAAATCTCCATCCAAATATCCAGCCAGTCTCTCGAAGACCTGGGGCTTAGTCTCGATGAAATCGGAAACCGGATCGGGGAATTAAGCCGAGACATTCCTGCAGGAACCTTTGGCGAAAGAGATAGCGCGAGGGAAGTCCGCACGCTGAATCAGCGACGAGATGCACAAAGCTTCACCACGTTACCCATCCTCACAAACCAGAACATGCGGATTGCTCTGGGCTCGATCGCTGAAATACAACGTGAGGCAAAAAAAGGCTCGGAAACCCTTGGCCAAAACGGACGGACAGTCGTGGAATTGGTGCTTCGCCGGGCCGAAAACGGGGACTCGTTCAAGTCTGCCCGGATCCTAGAGAACTGGCTAGAAAATACACGCAAGTCGGTTCCGCCCGGAATCGAAATCCAAGTTTACGACGAACACTGGACATTGATTCGAGACCGAATAAACCTACTGCTAAAGAATGGCTTTGGCGGCCTAGTGCTGGTGGTCATCATCCTCTACCTATTCCTCTCAACCCGCGTGGCACTGTGGATCGCGATCGGGATCCCGGTTTCGTTCACGGCCACCCTTCTGATCCTCTACCTGTGGGGCGGCAGCATCAATATGCTCAGCCTGTTCGGGCTAATCATGGCGCTGGGAATCATCGTCGATGACGCGATTGTGGTCGGCGAGGACGCAATGACTCACTACCAGGCAGGAGAGGATGCAGAGCAGGCTGCTGAAGGCGGCGCTCGTCGGATGTTGGCACCGGTTCTCGCATCGTCACTTACCACGGTAGCAGCATTTCTTCCGCTCATGACGGTGGGCGGTCCGACCGGGAAAATCCTGATCGCTATTCCGCTGGTGATCATCGCCGCGATCGGCGCCTCGCTGGTCGAAAGTTTCTTGATCCTCCCCGGGCACCTCCGAAGCACCCTGGGCAAAATGAATCATGCAGAATCCAGTAAAACGCGCCTGCGACTCGACCGAATCTTCGGAGAATTCAGGGACCGTAAGTTCAAACCCTTCCTGCAAACGGCACTCGATAACCGCGCAACGGCCCTGAGCATCGTAACCGCACTGCTGATCATCATGGTTGGGGTGCTTGCCGGGGGACGTCTCAAATTCAATTTCTTTCCTTCCCCGGAGTCAATCATTGTCTACGTCAATGCCCAGTTCCTGCCCGGTACCCCCAGGAATGAGGTACACCGTTTCATGAGCCATCTTGAACGAACCCTGGCCGATACTGACTCGGCATTGTCGGAACGACAACTGGTCCACACGGCAGTTACCCACTACGGCACCGGAATTTCAAGCAAGGGCCGGGTTTCGCATTCAGGAGACAACATGGGATCCATGTTCATCCAACTACTGGCCCCGGATCAGCGCAAAGTAAGAAACAACGAACTGATCGAGAACTGGCGAGAACGCATCGTGATGCCGGCCGGCATCGATACCCTGGCCATTACTGAACGGATCGTGGGACCACCCGGAAGGGACATCTCGGTGCGCCTCAGCGGAAGAGAAGCCGATCAGTTGAAGGCAGCCGCAATGGACCTGGCCAATACATTGAAAATCATCCCTGGCGTCTCGGACGTGGAAGACGACATGCCCTTTGGTAGGGAACAACTCATTTACCGGCTAACTCCAGCCGGGGAAGCGCTGGGGTTGACAACAGCGGAACTCGGACGCCAGTTGCGGGCGGCCTTCGACGGGCGCCGAATCCAACTATTCCAGGACGGGCCGGACGAAGTCGAAGTAGTCGTTCGGCTTCCCGAGAAGGAACGTGCACGGCTCGGTGTTACAAACCGGCTGAACCTCCACCTACCGGATGGGAACTCGGTTCCCCTGCCCACGGTTGCAGAATGGGAAATCCGACGCGGATTCGAAATCCTACGGCATGCTGAAACACAATTGGCCATCGAAGTGTCCGCGGAAATCAACGAACAGATCAACAACACCGGAGACATTATCGAATCGCTGTCGATAAATGCATTGCCCAACCTCGCTGCCCACTACGGCGTATCCTATTCGTTCGAAGGCCGTTCCGCCGAACAGAACGAAACCATGTCCGACATGAAAAAGGGACTGATCGTAGGTCTGACCCTCATCTACCTGGTCCTGGCCTGGGTTTTCGCCTCCTACGGCTATCCGTTGGTGGTCATGGCTGCGATACCCTTCGGACTCATCGGAGCCATTTTCGGCCACATTCTGCTGGGAATCGACCTGACCATCTTGTCAATGTTCGGTTTCTTCGGACTCTCTGGAATCGTAGTCAACGACTCCATCATCCTGATTACTTTTTACAAACAACTGCGTGAGAAGGGGCTCCCTGTAGAAGAAGCTCTCGTTGAATCTTCCTGCCTGAGGCTGCGTGCCGTGGTTTTGACATCACTGACCACCATCGGCGGCCTGGCACCACTTCTGTTCGAAACATCGCTGCAGGCTCAGTTCCTGATCCCGATGGCGGCGGCAATTGCCTTTGGGCTGGCTTTCTCCACGGTGCTGGTTCTGATCGTCATCCCGGTTTTGCTATCCGTGTACGAAGAAGCTGAATTCCGGTGGAATCAGAAGGTTCTGGTTGAACGACGCTGGTTCGGTTAAGAGACTTCAGCAAAGTCCCGCACACAGCCGAGTCAACAATAAAAAAACCCGATCCAACTGGATCGGGTTTTTTTATTGTTGGTGCCGATGGCCGGACTTGAACCGGCACGACTTGCGTCACCGCCCCCTCAAGACGGCGTGTCTACCAATTCCACCACATCGGCAATCCTGATCAGCCTGGCCCTGCAGATTACTCAGCAGTTTCATCGGCCGCAGATAGGTTTCCATCAGAACCTACCGGAAAGTCGGAAACATCTAAATCGTCTTCCAGAATCACCGGCATCTCTTCAGACATGGGCAGATCCGGGAAATCGGAGACCGGATCCTCAATCAGTTCCACCTGGCCTGGAGGAAGATCGGTCGGCACGGCCTCCTCGCTAACCGGCATATCCATGAACCCTTCATCCGAGATGCGGGTATCACCGAGGATTGCCAGCCCAAGGCTGGTCACAAAAAACAGGGCAGCCAGAACGCCTGTTGTGCGGGTCAGAAAAGAAGCCGACCCCTGGGCACCAAAAACGGTCCCTGATGCACCGCTACCGAAGGCTGCTCCCGCATCGGCGCCACGGCCATGCTGTAGCAGGACCAAGGTGACGATCCCAAGTGCGATTAACGTATGTCCGATAATTAACGCCTGATACATAATCTTTCCAAAATTCTATACAGAACAACAAATCGATAAAAAGGAGTCCGCTTCCAGCGATGCACCACCAATCAGCCCGCCATCAATGTCAGGCATGGAGAACAACCTGGCAGCGTTGTCAGGTTTTACACTGCCGCCGTAAACGATTCTCAACGCCTGGGCAATCGTCTGGTTGCGACCCGCAACCCTGTTCCGGATGTATTGATGCACCTCTTGTGCCTGTTCATCCGTTGCCGTCATTCCGGTGCCAATAGCCCAGACCGGTTCGTAGGCGACAATTACCCCATCCAGAGCTTCTGTGCCGGAAGTATCCAGTACGGCATCCAGTTGGGCGTCGATAATGTCAAACGTCTTGCCCTGCTGACGCTGGCCAAGAGTTTCCCCGACACACAGCACAGGAACCAGTCCCTCGCCAACCGCCTGCCTAAACCGTTCCGCCACCAGTTCGTTGGATTCTCCGTAGAGCCCTCGCCTTTCGGAATGTCCGACGATGGCCAGCGTACAGCCAAATTCCTTCAACATCTGAGCGGATACCTCACCGGTATACGCCCCGGCCTGTCTATCCGCCACATTCTGAGAGCCGAACAGTACCCGGCTGTCATTCAGCAGGCTGCTCACCTCGGGAATAAAGACAAAGGGTACGCATACACCAACATCGGTCCCGCAATCATCACTCGTCTTTTCACCGATCGCCAGAACCAACTGCCGAGAACTTTCCAAGCTCCCGTTCATCTTCCAGTTACCGATAACGATGGGTCGACGCATCTATAGCAAGCCGAATAAAACGGTTGATTCTATCGGTTCTATGCCTTCCATTCAAGCACTGTTTGTGGTTTTTGCAGTCCCTCGGCGCTTGCGTCAGGTCGGTAAGGCATCTCTGACCGCATCAGCTAACTGATTGGCCAGTTGATCAACGATGCTCCGTTCCTTGCCTTCCACCATAACTCTCACCAGTGGTTCGGTCCCGGAGGACCTTAACAGTACCCTCCCATCTCGGCCCAGCAGGTTCTCCACTTCAGTCTTGGCTTGTTCAATCGAGTCGTATTGATCCAGTTCAACCCGTTCACCAATTCTTATGTTAATCAGGGTCTGAGGAAACTTGACCATTCCCTGCCGAAGATCGTGCAAGTTCTTCCCTGTTCGCCAGAGCTCCTTCAACACCTGCAGCGCAGCCACCAGTCCGTCGCCTGTCGTTGCCAGGTCCTTGCAAATGATGTGACCGGAACCCTCCCCGCCCAGCGAAGCCCTGTTTTGCTCGATCAGTTCCATCACGTATCGATCACCGACAGCCGCCCTTTTCATTTCGACTCCGAGCCGCATCAACGCCTGTTCCAAGCCAAGGTTCGTCATCAACGTCCCGATGACCGGGCCTATCAGGCGGCCGGCATCCAGATACGACTTTGCAATAATGTACAGTAGCTCGTCACCGTCCACCACATCACCGGCGTGGTCCACCATGATGACCCGGTCCCCATCACCGTCAAACGCTATCCCCAGGTCCGCCGACTCACTAACAACCGCTTCCCGCAACAGCGCCGGACTTGTCGCCCCGCAATCCTTGTTGATGTTCAGGCCATCCGGATCACAGCCGATGCATACTACTTCCGCACCCAGTTCCTGGAAAACCTGTGGAGCGATGTGATAGGTTGCGCCATTGGCACAATCAACGACGACCTTCATACCTGAACAATCCATTTCACCCGGAACAGTCTGTCTGGCAAAGCGGATATATCGATCGGCGGCATCGGTAAGGCGTTTCGCTTTTCCAAGCTCCGAGGACAACACCGTAGAGATCTTTCGGGAAAGTTCACGTTCAATCGCCAACTCGGTTTCGTCCGGCAGTTTCGTTCCTTCGGCGGAAAAGAATTTGATCCCGTTATCATAGTAGGGATTATGCGAAGCGCTGATTACAATGCCCGCCCGGGCCTTGAGAGAACGGGTAAGATAAGCAATACTGGGAGTAGGCATTGGCCCCAGAAGACAAATATTGGTACCGGATGCGGTCAGCCCGGCCTCGAGAGCGGATTCGAACATATACCCGGAAATCCGCGTGTCTTTCCCAACCAGTATGGGCGAATCGCCGCCGTCCCCGAAAACCCGACCTGCTGCCCAGCCCAATTGCAACATGAAATCCGGGGTAATCGGGTGATCACCCACCTTGCCTCTTATTCCGTCCGTACCAAAGTATGTCTTCTTCATGGTGCTTGTTTTTAATTCTCCATCCGCTTCAGACACTCTCCAGCCATTGCTCTTACAACCCTGGCTGGGCATCATCCCCGAACCCGCCCACATTCGGATCCAGCCGATCCGCTTTCGGGGCGGCAACAAATGTTGCTCACATGAGGCCTCTGATGACTGGAAAACCGAACACCGCAGCCACGACATATGTTCCCGACTCGGTTGTGCTGCAGAATGCAAAAAGGCACAAGGGACTCAATCCTTTGTGCCTTTGTTTTTTCAAAAATCATCTTACGAACAACGGTTCAATGCTGCTCCGCAGGCCCTCCCAACGGAAGCTCTGCCTTCAGCTCCGAGTCCTTTTTCTCAGATCCTCTGTCGTCGGACGATGACTTGTCATCCCAATTCTTGGGTGGACGGGGCTCTTTTCCTGCCATGAGATCATCAATCTGCAGGCGGTCAATCGTTTCGTACTTGATTAGCGCATCGGCCATCGCATGGAGAACATCCATCTTGTCCTGGAGAATCTGCTCCGCCCTTGCGTAATTCCGGTCGATCACTGAACGGATTTCCTCGTCGATCAAGTGGGCGGTTTCCTCGGAAACCGACTTGTGCTGAGTCACTGACCGGCCAAGGAAAACCTCTCCCTCGTCCTCGCTGTAAGCCAGTGGGCCCAGCCGGTCCGACAGTCCCCACCTAGTGACCATATTGCGAGCGATCTCTGTTGCCCGTTCGATGTCGTTGGAAGCTCCAGTGGTCACACTATCGGGACCATAAATGATCTGCTCCGCCAAGCGTCCGCCGTAAAGGCTGGAAATCTGGCTTTCTAATTTCCGTTTGCTGGCACTGTACTGGTCCGTTTCGGGCAGGAACATGGTAACACCCAACGCTCTTCCCCGCGGAATGATGCTGACCTTGTAAACCGGGTCATGATCAGGAACAACCCGACCGACAATTGCGTGACCCGCTTCATGATAGGCGGTCATTTTCTTGTCCTCTTCGCTCATGACCATGGTCCTGCGTTCGGCACCCATGATGATCTTGTCCTTGGATTTTTCAAGATCTTCCATCGTCACCAGACGCTTGTCCGTACGAGCCGCCAACAGGGCCGCCTCGTTTATCAGATTGGCGAGATCCGCACCTGAAAAACCGGGCGTACCACGTGCGATATATTTCATCTCGACACTGTCATCCGAGGGAACCTTGCGCATGTGAACCTTGAGAATCTGTTCGCGTCCACGGACGTCCGGCAATCCCACGGTAACCTGACGGTCAAATCGCCCCGGCCGCAGAAGAGCAGGATCCAGAACATCGGGACGGTTGGTTGCCGCAATCACGATAACCCCTTCGTTGCCTTCAAACCCATCCATTTCAACCAGCAATTGGTTCAGGGTCTGCTCGCGTTCGTCGTGCCCGCCACCAAGCCCTGCGCCGCGATGCCGCCCTACGGCATCGATTTCGTCAATAAAGATGATGCAAGGGGCCTGCGTCTTGGCCTGTTCGAACATGTCGCGCACCCTTGAGGCACCAACACCGACAAACATTTCGACGAAATCAGAACCGGAAATGGTAAAAAATGGCACCCCAGCCTCACCAGCAATGGCTCTCGCAAGTAGGGTCTTGCCAGTTCCCGGCGGACCCACCATCAACGCTCCCTGTGGAATCTTTCCGCCCAGCTTCTGGAACTTGCCGGGATCTTTCAGGAAGTCGACCATTTCCGCCACTTCTTCCTTGGCTTCCTCAACTCCTGCGACATCTGCGAAACTCACCTGTATCCGGTCCGCCTCAAGAAGCTTCGCCTTGCTTTTTCCGAATGACATCGGCCCACGGCCACCCGCGCCACCCTGCATCTGACGCATGAAGAAAATCCAGACCGCAATCAGCAGCAACATCGGGAACCAGGAAATGAAAATCTGCATCAGCACAGACTGTGATTCGGGCGCCTTGACCTTGATCTCAACTCCGTTCTCTAGAAGGTCATCGACCAAGTGCGGGTCATTCGGGCTATAACTGTGGAAGGCTCCGCCGGTCTGCATGCGACCCTTGATGGTCGGACCGTTAATCACCACTTCCTGTACCTGTCCAGATTTTACGGCACTGACAAATTCGGAGTAGGACAGCGATGAATCCTCACTGATTCGTCCGCCGAAGTTGTTAAACACCGACATCAGAACAACCGCAATAATCATCCAGAGAATGATGTTTTTAACCATTTCGTT
>JANXGZ010000277.1 GCA_024958995.1 Methylococcales bacterium
GGTCATGGGTACTGAGAACGACGGTTCCGCCTTTTTCCTCTACGAACCAGGAGATCAATTTTTCGGTGATCCTTATGGCTGAGGAATCCAGGTAAGTGAATGGCTCATCGAAAATCAACACTGCGGGATCCAGTGCGAGTGCACGAGCCAGCGCAACCCGTTGTCGTTCTCCGCCGGACAATGATTCAGTGCCGCGTTCAGAGTGACGATCAATGTCTACCATTGTCAGGGCTGTATTGACCTGTCGCTCCCGCTGGCGCCTTGAAATCCCCTTGAGTTTTAGACCCAGTTCAACATTATCGGCAATCGAACCATTCAAGAAAAAAGGATTTTGTGGAACCATCCCCACCGTCTTTCGAAGCCTGGGAAGATCCGATTCGGAGACAGGCACTCCAAAATATTCGAGCTTGCCGGCCGCCGCAGTTTCCTGAAACGCCAGCAGCGAAATCAAGGTGCTTTTACCCGCCCCGTTGGGTCCGACTAGGGCAGTGACTTGCCGCGACTGGATGGTCAGACTTTCGAGATCAAGTACCGTACGCTTGCCGTAATCAAAACGGACTCTCTCCAACCGGTAGGCAGTAGTCAAGTCCTACTCCGGTTGATCAGGCGAAGGACAGCGTTAACGGCGACCGCGATCATTAGCAACAGGATGCCAAGAGCGAGGGCGAAATCGAATTCACCCTTACTTGTCTCCAACGCGATCGCAGTGGTCATGGTTCGTGTAAAACCCTTGATGTTGCCACCCAGCATCATCGCCACGCCGACTTCACCAATGGCCCGTCCAAACCCGGCGATTACACCGGAAAGAATCGTTATTCGCAGTTCACTGACAACAAGCATCAGCATCTGACTGCGATTGGCGCCAAGCATTCTGAGTGTTGGCAACAGGCGGGAATCGGCGGCCTGGATTGCCGAAACCGTCATGTGAACGATGATCGGCAGGATGAGAACGGTCTGGCCGATGATGATCGCGGTCTTGCTGTACAGTAGCCCCAGTTCACCAAGAGGCCCCTGTCGGCTCAACAGGCCATAAAAGAACAGGCCAATAGTCACCGTTGGCAGGGCCATCAGGGAACCAAGCATCAGCATCAGGGCTGATTTGCCCGGAAAGCGGCCGAGGGCGATGACTGCTCCCAGAGGAATCCCAAGGCTGGAAGCCAGCAAGGCGGCGATCAGGGAAATATGGACCGAGGTCCACATGATCAGGTAAACCTGGGGATCAAGGGCAAAAAGCAGCCCGACGGCCCCGATAATTGAGTCGGTAAAATAGTTCAAAGCCAGAAACGAACAATCGCTGCGCACTGATGGTGTCTTGTTCCATAGTGCGCGGAGAATAGTGTAAACTGCCCCGCTTTCAGGGTCCGATGCCCTGTCAACCTGACTGCGATCGAAGCGGTTGCCCTATAACGTGAAGATTCAGGGCATTATATACCGATCCCGGCGGGCATGACGGGTATTCCAGGCCGTGACCCCAGATGACAGACCCCTGAGCAAATGCGTACACTAAATTTTCCACTTTATACACTGAAGGAATCCCCGGCAGATGCCGAAATAGCGAGCCATCAACTGATGTTGCGGGCTGGCCTGATCCGGAAACTGGCCGCCGGTTTGTACAACTGGCTGCCGATGGGTATCCGTATCCTGCACAAGGTCGAAGCCGTGATCCGTGAAGAAATGAATCGTGCCGGTGCTCTCGAGGTTCTGATGCCCGCGGTGCAGCCGGCAGAACTATGGCAGGAATCGGGACGTTGGGAACATTATGGTCCGGAGCTCACCCGACTCAACGATCGACATGGGCGTGAATTTTGCCTAGGACCGACCCATGAGGAAATCATTACCGCCCTCGCACGCGGCGAAATCAAGAGCTACAAGCAGCTGCCGGTCAATTTCTACCAAATCCAAACTAAGTTTCGAGACGAGATCCGGCCCCGCTTTGGAATCATGCGAGCCCGTGAATTCATCATGAAGGATGCCTATTCGTTTCATCTAGATCATCAGTCGCTTGATGACACCTATGAGACAATGCATGGAACCTATTGCCGGATCTTTTCCCGGCTCGGACTCGAATTTCGGCCGGTGCTGGCAGATTCCGGAGCGATCGGTGGCAATCTGTCTCACGAATTCCATGTGCTCGCCGAATCCGGTGAGGATGCCATCGCCTTTTCGACGGAAAGCAAGTACGCGGCCAATGTGGAACTGGCAGAAGCGGTCGCCATTGGCAGCCGAAGCGACCCCTCCACAACCATGCAGAGTCTCGCAACACCCGGGCAACACAGCATTGAACAGATCAGCGAATTCTTGGGTGTGACGTCAGAGCAGTGCATCAAGACACTACTGGTTAAATCCACAGATAAATCGGTCGTTGCCCTGTTGCTGCGGGGTGATCACGAACTGAACACGATCAAGGCGGAGAAACTGGACCTGGTTGCCTCTCCCCTAGAATTCGCCAGCAATGAAGAGATCCAAGCGGCAGCAGGTTGCTCTGCAGGTTCAATTGGTCCCGTCGGGTTGGATATCCCGGTGATCGCAGACCGTTCGGTGGTCAATGTCGCCGATTTCGTATGCGGCGCCAACCAAGATGGAGAGCATCTGACCGGGGTCAACTGGGAACGCGATCTGCCGTTGCCCGACAGGATAGAAGACATTCGGCAGGTCAGGGAAGGCGACCCAAGTCCCGATGGAGAAGGCAGCCTGAAAATTGCCCGCGGCATCGAGGTCGGGCATATCTTCCAACTCGGAAAGAAATACAGTGAAGCAATGCATGCCGTCGTCCTCGACGAAGGAGGGCGCAGTCAGGCCATGACTATGGGCTGTTACGGCATCGGGGTCACTCGGGTTATCGCGGCAGCCATCGAGCAAAATCACGACCAGTATGGGATTATCTGGCCAGCCGCTATTGCGCCGTTCCAGGTCGCCTTACTGCCCATGAACATGCACAAGTCGGAGCGACTACGGACCGCCGTCGAAAAACTCTACCAAGAAATGCTCGACGCCGGTATTGATGTTCTTTTTGATAATCGAAAGGTGCGTGCCGGTTTCATGTTTGCCGATATTGAACTGATCGGAATTCCGCACCGAGTGGTCCTCGGCGACCGGGGTCTTGATTCCGCTACTGTCGAATACAAAAGCCGCCGAGACAAGGATGTCACGGAGGTTCCACTAAGCAAAATCGTCGAGTTCTTGAATCAACGGCTAGCTTCTTGATTCATCACCAGCGATCTCCCAACTGGTATCTCTGATCCCTGGACAGCCTTCGAGCCTTCGGAAGGTAGATCCATCGAGCGATCGTTGGAGACCTTCGAGTACCTATCAAATCTTGGCTTGACCGCGATAAAATCCACATTTCGATCATGCCCCTAACCGGACATGACCATTAAGGCTGAAAAGCCTATTCGGAATCATCATTTTTGCTTTGCTTGATCCTTCACATTGGTTAGACTTCCGATTTTTAGATTGAGGAAAGCAGAATGAAAAAGTCCATGAACGGGGTCTTGCGGTTTGCTTTTGTCATTACCGTGGCCATGATGACCCCGGGCTGGCAGGCTGCGTACGCCGGTACTGATAAACCGTCGGCGCTACTCGAAGCCGATCTGAGGGGTGACGCACTGAAACGTTGTCGAGGGCTCATCCACGAACATATCGGAAGGTGGGTCCACTCCCCAACCAAAAAGGAAGGTTGGGCTTCCGTCAAGATGGTTATGACCTGGGAAGGCCGGAAGAAAGATTTCCAGACTGTGGCTTGCACTTACGAGATGTACAAGGGAGTCACCTCACTGGTGATCGATGGCGAGACCGTAATGAAGAGACTGGAATGATCCCGATTGCATCAGGCCGGAGCCCCCGGCTCGTTCTTTCAGCGACATGCAGGGTAATGATCGTCCTAGGCGGACGCGTCATGTTGGTCCAAGGTGTTGCGAATGAGCCGCCCTACCCCGGAAACGTGTCCAGAATTCGGGACTCAATTGGACAACTTTCTTCGGGAGACCTGAAACGTGGAGAACTTTAGCCCAGTCAGCGCGCTGATTGGAGGTGCTCTGATCGGCTTGGCAGCCAGTCTGCTACTGCTGTTTAACGGGCGCATCGCCGGGATTAGCGGGATTCTCTCGGGCGGGCTATTCCTTCGAAAGCGGGAAAGACTGTGGCGGCTATTGTTTCTGGTAGGAATGGTGGCTGGGGCAAGCGTTTACCAACACATCGGTGGTGGTCTGAGCGAGGTACGGACAGGCTATCCCCTGTTCTTACTGATCGTCGGGGGAGTGCTTGTGGGTTTCGGTACCCGGCTAGGTAGTGGTTGCACAAGCGGACATGGGGTTTGGGGACTTGCACGCCATTCTCGACGTTCGATAGTCGCAACCCTCATTTTCATGGCATTTGGCGGTGTTTCGGTATACCTTGTCAGACACGTCTTTGACGTTTTGTCATGACGCCCTTGCTGACCGCACCTCTATCCGGCTTCGTTTTCGGCTTGGGCCTGACCGTTTCCCAAATGATCGATCCTGTCAAGGTCACCGATTTCCTAGACGTTACAGGATTTTGGGATCCGAGCCTTGCGTTGGTGATGGCCGGGGCTCTGGCGGTCACTCTTGTCTGTTTCAGACTTATCCTGCGCCGCCCATCTCCGCTGGCAGCCGAGAGGTTCGATCTACCCACTCGCACCGATATCGATGTGAAACTGATTGCCGGCGCAGCCTTGTTCGGAACAGGGTGGGGAATGACCGGATACTGCCCTGGTCCCGCGGTTGCTAGTCTTGGGTTATGGTCTTTTGATTCCCTGGTCGTTCTGGGCTCGATCCTCGCCGGCGTGGGCCTGCATCAGCTGCTTTTCCAATCCCGGTCAGGATAAATTCATCAAGTGATTCGCTGGTCCCTGGATACTTCTGCAAGAGAGCGATGGATTACGGCCGGGGCGAGACACGGCGGGACGGGAAGAGCTAGGCTCATTTGTCTTTTGTTGGTCGCAACGGTTTTTACTCCTGCAGCTCTAGCCACCGAAGCAGAAGAACTGGCGGCTTTGGCCTCGCGCCATTTCGACCAGGACTTCCTGTCAAGATCCGCAGAATACCATCAATATCGTCTGCAACTATTCCTTCTTCAGACCACCCTACTACTGACCTTCCTATTTCTGCTCGTCAGGGGACCGCTTGGACAATGGGGCAGGAAGGCGGTCGAGATCGTCGGCGGTCGTCCGTGGCTAGCTAGAGCCTTAATCCTTGGGTTGATTTAC
>JANXGZ010000308.1 GCA_024958995.1 Methylococcales bacterium
TGTAAATGAATATCTTTTATGACTCTTGCGATCCCTGGGTGTTCCGGGAAAGTGCAATCCCATCCCGGTTTTCGACAAAGAACCAATTCATTATCGTTACCGTTGTCGGGAAAGGCCAGTTCAAGCAGTTTTTCTTGCGGCTGATGAAGTGAACGTTCAGAATCGGATTCATGACATGAATCCGGGGTTATCATTGACTGGAATCTCGATCGAGACCAACATCGTTTCAACGCGTTACTGGACAGGCCTGAGTGATGGTAGAGTCGAGTGCAGAGTGTGTCCGCGCTATTGTAGGCTTAGGGATGGTCAGCGCGGCTTGTGCTTTGTCCGGGCTAACTGCGGCGGAGAAGTAGTCCTGACGACCTGGGGACGGTCGAGCGGCTTTGTTATTGACCCAATCGAAAAAAAGCCGTTGGCACATTTTCTACCCGGTACGCCGGTGCTGTCTTTTGGAACAGCTGGCTGCAATCTGGCTTGCAAGTTCTGCCAGAACTGGGATATTAGCAAATCGCGGGAAATGGATAAGCTGATGGACCGGGCATCTCCCGAGATGATCGCCAGGGCGGCCCAAGACCTGGGGTGTCGGAGCGTTGCTTATACCTACAACGATCCGGTGATTTTTCATGAGTACGCGATTGATGTGGCGAGGGCCTGCAGCGAGAAAGGTATTCGTTCGGTTGCGGTGACGGCGGGATATGTCTGCGCTGAACCCAGGATGGAATTCTATCGTTACATGGATGCTGCCAATGTCGACCTTAAAGCCTTTACCGACCAGTTTTACCGCAAGGTCACCGGATCAGGTATTGTTCCTGTTCTCGAAACCCTCGAGTACATCAGGCACGAGACGAAGGTATGGCTGGAAATCACCACGTTGCTGATTCCGGATGAAAACGATAGCAATGCTGAATTGGAACGACTTAGCCAGTGGATTGCTGAGCATCTGGGCATTGATGTGCCACTGCATTTTTCTGCTTTTCATCCCGACTGGAAAATGCGTAACAAAGGTCGTACGCCGCTGAAGACCCTTCGCAGAGCAAGAAAAATCGCAATGGATAATGGACTCAGGTACGTTTATGTGGGCAATGTTCATGACCAGGCCGCAGACAGTACCTATTGCACTGGTTGCGATGAAATCCTGATCGGGCGCGACTGGTACCAGCTTTCAGACTGGAATCTTGATGAAAAAGGGCGTTGCCGTTTCTGCGAAACCGTGTGTGCCGGAGTGTTTGAGCGGGAACCCGGGAACTGGGGAAGGAAACGCCTAGGGGTCGATATGGCACTGTTCTGCTGAACGGTGCGAAGACCTTGCCGGATGCGTTCGTCACTTCCCCGGAGTCAGTGGCTTGTTTCGGCTATCTGGCCAGGTAGAGATTGGACAAGTAGGCCCGGTTAGAAATCCACGCCTACGGACATCCAGATTTTTTGGGTATCCGTTGCATGGTTTTGGGCAAAGTAGTTCGCATACTTGAACACCACAGTGTAGTGCCCGGCAAACTTCTTGACGGCCAGCGCATCGATTTCATGGCCGTAGTCGATGTTTCCAGTTGCTGAATCATACTGGTGATAAACGGCCATTAGTTTGACGCCGTGGATCTGGGTCGACAGGACTCCATAAAAATCCCGGATGCCCAGGGACGGGGTGGTGAGGAATTTATCAGCCCATCCATTGAAGGCGTGATTGGTACCCAGCGGGGTCTTGAATCCGACATTATTATCGGAACCCAACTGCTCCCAGCCGATCTTTCCGCTCAGATTGCAAAAGTTCCATGCGGTTTCAGGCATTTCGAAGCCGCCAGTGAAATGCATGTAATTGGTGTTATAGCGGTTGGGGTTCGTCTGGTAATCCCGTTGATAGCTGTATTCTGCGGTATAAATCGCTTTCAGGTTCTCCATTACCCCGGTCTTGCCCGTAAAGCGAATACCGTAACTCTGGGTAGAGTTAGCACTTATGCCACTATAGTCGAGAAGGTAGGCGTAGGCGGTTAGCTTGCCAAGGCCGGGAATGGTATGAGACAGATTAAGCATGGGCGAGGACATGCCGACATCTTTCGAGTCGACAGTTCTTACATTCCAGATATAAGCGATCTGAATTTCCGAGTCTACGATTGTTTTGTTGACAATGGTTATTGAATCGAAGGTTTGTTCTAATTGACGCCACGAAACGGTACCCAAGAAGCGCTGGTTATCATAATTTATTTCCTGGCGGCCTCCAGTGATCAGACTATCCGATATACCGGCATAGGAAAGCCAACCCTGGTTCAATTCTGATGCCTGTGGGTCAGTGACCACCGG